>NZ_JACARK010000298.1:0-5173 GCF_013386655.1 Pseudomonas sp. K5002
CAAGCTCCCTCGCCACACCAAGCCCCGCAATGATCAGAGCAACCATTTACCAGGCGCAGCCTTCAGTCATCCATATCCCGACCGCTCAACAGGCGACTGATCATCTCCATCGAAAACCCGCGATAACTCAGGAAGCGACCTTGCTTAGCCCGCTCACGCGCATCAATGGGCAGATGACCGGCAAACTTGCGCCGCCAGGTTTCTTCCAGTTGTGCCTGCCAACTGATGCCGCACTCACGCAACGCGAGTTCGATATCAGCCCGCTGCAGGCCACGCTGGCTCAGCTCTTCACGAATTCGTGCAGGGCCATAGCCGGATCGGGCTCGGTAGGAGACGAAACTTTCGAGGTAACGGGACTCCGACAGCAGCCCTTCTTCCGTCAAACGGTCAAGGGCTGCGTCGATCATCTCGGGATCTGCGCCACGCTGACGCAGCTTACGCGTCAGCTCGACTCGACCATGCTCGCGCCGTGCGAGCAGGTCCATTGCAGTGCGCCTTACGGCGACGGGTGTATCCAGGACAACGCTCATCGTTTGCTTCAGATGTCAGTGTCGACTTCTTCTACTTCTTCAACCGGCTCGCGGTTGGCGGCAGCCTTGACGTCAGGTGCCGGGGTCAGCAACTTGTCGCGGATCTGCTTCTCGAGCGTAGCGGCAACATCCGGGTTATCCGCAAGGAACTTGGCCGAGTTGGCCTTGCCCTGGCCGATCTTGCTGCCGTTGTAGGCATACCAGGCACCGGATTTCTCGACGAAACCGTGCAGCACGCCCAGGTCGATCATCTCGCCGTTCAGGTAGATACCCTTGCCGTAGAGAATCTGGAACTCGGCCTGACGGAACGGCGGGGCCACCTTGTTCTTCACGACTTTAACGCGGGTTTCGCTACCGACAACCTCGTCACCTTCCTTCACCGCGCCGGTACGACGGATGTCCAGACGGACCGAAGCGTAGAACTTCAGCGCGTTACCACCGGTGGTGGTTTCCGGGCTGCCGAACATCACGCCGATCTTCATCCGGATCTGGTTGATGAAGATCACCAGGCAGTTGGCGTTCTTGATGTTACCGGTGATTTTACGCAGGGCCTGGGACATCAAGCGGGCTTGAAGGCCCACGTGCATGTCGCCCATTTCGCCTTCGATTTCAGCCTTGGGTACCAGGGCTGCCACGGAGTCGACCACGATCACGTCGATGGCGTTGGAGCGCACCAGCATGTCGGTGATTTCCAGCGCTTGCTCACCGGTGTCCGGTTGCGAAACCAGCAGGTCGTCAACGTTGACGCCCAGCTTGCCGGCGTATTCAGGATCCAGGGCGTGCTCGGCATCGACGAACGCACAGGTGGCGCCCATTTTTTGTGCCTGGGCAATCACCGACAGGGTCAGGGTGGTTTTACCGGAAGATTCAGGACCGTAGATCTCAACGATACGGCCTTTTGGCAGGCCGCCAATGCCGAGCGCGATGTCCAGACCCAGAGAGCCAGTGGAGATAGCCGGGATCGCCTGACGGTCGTGATCGCCCATACGCATTACGGCACCCTTGCCGAATTGACGTTCGATCTGACCCAGGGCCGCAGCCAAGGCTTTCTTCTTGTTGTCGTCCATTAAAGTCCTCACGTAATCAATAAGGCCTGGCGGCCAACACCTGTATAAGTAGACAGTATTGTTCCACAAAGATCCGTGATCGCCTACCCCTGATTTTCTATTTCTGCTGCAGCTCGTCGCAACAAGCCCTCTAGCGCGGCCTTTACCGTTTGTCGGCGGACCTCGTCGCGGTTGCCGGGGAAGTGTTCGAGCTCGGCGGTAACCTCATCGCCCACGCCCCAGGCCAGCCATACGGTGCCCACCGGCTTGTCCGGCGAACCGCCATCGGGCCCGGCCACGCCGCTGACTGCCACGGCAAAACGCGCCAGGCTTTTCTCCTGGGCACCCCGCACCATCGCCTCCACCACTTCGCGGCTGACGGCACCGACCTTGGGGAACAGGGCTTCCGGTACATTCAGTTGCCGGGTCTTCTGGCGATTGGAATACGTGACATAGCCCGCCTCGAACCAGGCCGAACTCCCGGGAATCCGCGTGATTGCCTCGGCGATACCGCCGCCGGTGCACGACTCGGCCGTTGTGACGTGGGCATTGAGAACCTGCAAGCGTCGGCCAAGTTCAGCGGCGAGTTGAGTAATTTCCTTCACGGTCATCTCCTGGAGTGGACGGGCATTCGCCTACCCTACAGGAGCCCATGGGCCATGCAAGTTACAAGAGACTAACGCGCGACGGCCCGGACATACGCCTGGCAGGCGCGCAAGGCGATCATTGCGTTATCGCCGTCGTCGGTGATGCCGATAATTCGTTGAGCATGCGCCGGGTCAAGTCGGGCTCGCGGGGCGCCATGAACCAGGCTGCCGGAGGGGGCGGTGGCTGGCATTGCACAGCCGCTGACTGAATCGCTGGCGTCGAGAAGGACTGACAACCGCACATCAGCAGTGGCCAGGCGATCCCGCAGGTGAGCCTGAGCGCGTTGTGCATCGGAAAGCTCCCGGGTGTGTTGTTGGTCGCTGGCGCTGAGTTGTTGCTCCAGTGCCAGCCGTTTGTCCTGTTCGGCCTGTTGTTGCTGGCTGAGTGCTGCGGCATGCAGAGCCTGCAGGTGCTCGAGTTGTGCGCCATATCGCCAAGCCTGTACCTGCCAGGCAACACCCGCCGAAACTGCGAACAACAGGCAAAACCCAAGCAGGCGATACGACGTCAGGAAGCCCATGACACCGCCTTCGCCCGCGCCCACAGTTGCATACGGTTCTCCAGACCGTTGAGGCCACCATTGATGCGCCGGGTGATCGTGGTGAACTGGTCCTTGTCAGCCAGTTCGTTCAAGCCATTGCTCTGCCAGAACCACGCGGCAGATTCGCACGCCCATTGCGGCGTCTCCAGCAACTCCGGTTGGTGCAACAAACGCTCATCGCCGAACAATGCCTGACTGCACGCCAGGTAGTTGCGCCGGCCGGTGATCTGGATCAGGCCGCGGCCGCGATACTTCTGGCCATCGCCGTCGGCTTCCGGGGAGTTGCCCAGGCGGGCGGCCAAGGTACCGGTGTCGTATTTGCTCAGGTATTGATCGCTGCCCAGTTCACGTACGTAGCGCAGTTCGCCGGATTCGTGGCCGATTTGGGCGAGGAAGGCGGCGATGCGTTTGGGTGTGGTGATTTGGCGGTTGGACATGGCTGTGTTCAGCGCAGATACGAAAACGCCCGCTTGGGAGCGGGCGTTAGGCATGATTCGCACAAGATCATTTTGGGTTATCGGCATGAAAAAACCTCCGAACTCATGAGCACAGCACTATTGAACAAGGCCAACTATCCAGTCCGGCCTAACCGGCCGAAACTCGGAGACTGGAAACTTCGAACCCTGCGGCCAATTACGCAGGGCCTGAAGATATTCCAACAGTTGGGAAAACTGTTGTTCTGTCAGCGTTGCAGCGTCCAGGTTCAGGTCTGTCTCATCACGATGGCGCTCCCGCAACCACTTGACGTTATCGATCTCTGAATCTCTCCAGCGACGCTCGATATCAGCTAATGCAAAAGTATGCTGTGCTTCATCAAGCACCCATTTGTCGTTTTTCCAGACATAACCAGGGCCAGGCCATGGCTTGGAAGTTACGCCCTCCGGCAGTTCACCAAGCTGCTGCCATTGAACCTTCTCACCTGTATCAGTGTGATAAACATCACCACGCAAGTCCGCCACAACGCTCCAGGCACTGTCGCTACCAGCAATATGAACAACGGTAAACCCTTCCCCCACTACAGGCGGAGCCTCTGTAAACGCCATCGCCGGAACAATCCAGCAATCAGAAGTAAGAGGATCCGGGTCAGCGTACACGCTGCCGACGTATTCACCTGTAACCGGATGGGCTTGATAAACAACAAGGGATAGCTCATTCATAACTAATCTCAATATTTTATGCACATAAGGCGGGCAGTATTACGAGGCCGGGTTTCAAGTCCAACTCGTGGCTCCCCGTTAACTCCATCACTCACCGGAGCGGTTATCTGCGTCAGTGTCGAGCCACTGGGAAAATTGGCGATATTATTCCCTACAACACCCGAACCAGTGGTCCCTTGCCCCCAAGTTAGGTTATGGCGATGCCCCTGAATTTGATCACCTTGATAACTGCCGATTTTGCGGCCTGGATCAACGCCCCGGCCATCATCCAGGCCGCGGATAAACTCGCCTCGACTATCGGGCAAGTTGAATGTAGTGCTGCCATCTCCTGCACCGTAAGTTGTTCCAATAACGGCAAAAAGCTTGGCATATACGGTGCGTGAGATTTCCGCCCCGTTTTCTTTCAAAAAGCCGGTCGGTGCTACGGCACCGCAATACTGAATCGTCGTACCGACCGGAACCACCATCGATGCAGGATCAAGGTTTCCAGAATGCCAAAGCCTTCGCGTCGGACTCCAAACCTTCGCCTGAGAACACCCGCGAACGTAGATATCCGGTTCTGTATTGCCCTGCTGAAAACCGATCTGCCCGGCGTAGGTTCCATCTCCATACGGGATGTTCACCAGCCCAACGTAATTGACAAAACTGGTATTGCCGGAGCCGTAATAGTAAAAACCACCGGGTAGCCCAACAGCGTCAATCGCGACGGTGGGCGCAACGTTGCTCCCCAATCCATATTGGCCAATGCCAAGCGCATCTGTCACGCCGTAACCTGCCAACGTCGTCGGTTTATTCCTCAACTTCAACCAATCACTCAACACACTCAACGCTTGCGCCAGCTGATCGGTCTTCGTCTCATCCGGCGCAATCCCCGCCGCCGCCAGCACATTCAAAATCTCCTGCGTAACCCCATTCCCCCAAGCCGCCGGAATCAAGCTCCCCGGCGTCCCGGTCACCGGGTTTTCATCCACAAACTTGCCATTCACCAGCCCAACGCTGGGCACACTCTTTGGATAATCCACGCTTCTATCCTCTAGTCATAATTGATGTGCACCTGCGTATGAGCAGGTGCGCTGCGATGAATCAGGCACTCCAGGGCATTGCCCGGGTTGACGCCAAACCGCTCTCCCCAATAACTCGCCCCAAACCGCCGCCCCAGGTGCTGGCGGCCGCCGGTGTTGAGCGTCCACATGAAGTGCGCCTGCCAGGTGCCAAAATGCGCCGCGCCAAACCGTGAGCGGCCCATGCGCG
>NZ_JACARK010000299.1:0-4923 GCF_013386655.1 Pseudomonas sp. K5002
TGCCTGGCCAATGCCGCCACGCCGGTGCCGCTGGACCTGCCAGCCGACAAGACCCGCAGCATCTTCCGTAGCCAGACCAGCCCCGGCGGCGGTGGCTACAACGAGCTGCGCATCGAGGACCGCAAGGGTGCCGAGGAAATCTACCTGCGCGCCCAGCGCAACTGGACCCAGCATGTACTGCACGACCAGCACGTGCAGGTCGACAACCAGCGCGATGTGATCGTCAAAGGCCTTGATCGTCACGAGCTTCAGGGCGAAGAACAGCGCACCACCCACGGCAACCGCCTGACCGAACTCAAGCAGGACGATCACCTGATGGTTGCGGGCTCCCAGCAGGTACGTGCCGGGTTGACCATTCACATCGGTGCCGGGCAAAACGTCGTTATTGATGCGGGTGCCAGCGTGACCCTCCAGGCCGGTGGGCAGTGGATCAACGTTTCGGCGGGCGGGATTTTCGGCAGCACGCAAATCCAGCTTGGCGGCTCCCCGGCACCGGCGGGAGCGCCGCTGACGCCGGGGCTGCAGGAAAAGTTGCTGGCGGTAATACCTGCACCGTTGAGTGCCGTCCAGGTGTTAAGCCTGAAGCGCAGCGCACCCTTTTGCGAAGAGTGCGAGCGCTGCAGGAATGGCGTGTGCAATACGCCCCTGCATCGCAATACATCACTGCCCGCGGGTGCGCCATGATTTCTCCCGGGCAGTGGCTTGAGGCTGCGCCGTTGCAGGCGGGCGAGCAGTTGTTTGTGGTGATGGGCAATGCCAGCGACTGCAAGCCGCTCGATGCGTGGCGGCGTACCGACGGACGTGCACTTAGCCCCATCTGGGCGGGCAGCGAGTATGCAGCGTGGGAGGAGGTCATGCCCTACGTCGCGGTGGTCGCCGTGGACAGCGCTTTTCTGAAATGGGCCGCCGAATGCGAAGGTATCGACTGGGGTTGGCTGGCGGTGTCGTCCTGTTCCTTGCACACCGTCGTCGAGCATCTGCGCAGCCTGACCAAGGTACTGTTGCCGGAAGGGCCGGCGGTGTTCTTTCGCTTCTGGGACGGTGCTTATGTCCTGCCTGTGTTGCAGGCGCTGGGGCCACAGGCAAAGGAGTTGCTCCCGGTGTTCAGTCGCTACTGGATCAATGGTCGCCAGCATGAGGTAGCGGTTACGGCGGCGGGAGCGGCAAAGCCCGGCCCATGGTGGCAAGTGCCGCCGCAGGTTCTCCAGCACCTGGGTGAGCAATCGAGCGTTACGCAGGTGGACAACCTGTTGCAATGGCTGGAAGAACAGCGCCCGGACCTATACAGCGCCTTTGTGCCAGCGACCTTGAAGCACAAGGTCGCCTGCTTCGTGCGCCGGCCGGATGTCAGCCATCAGGCGCTGGCCGCCTGGCTGGCCTCAGAGCTGGGTTGAGGCCAGCGACTGCTGCAAGTCTTCGATCAGGTCCTCAATCGCCTCAATGCCGACAGATAGGCGAATCATCTCCGGCTTCACCCCGGCCTTCGCCTGCTCCTGTTCATTCATCTGGCGATGGGTGGTGGACGCCGGGTGGCAGGCCAGGGACTTGGCATCGCCGATGTTCACCAGGCGCTTGAAGATCTGCAGCGAATCGTAGAAACGCACGCCCGCCTCATAACCACCCTTCAGGCCGAAGGACAGAATCGCCGACGGTTTGCCCTGCATGTATTTCTGCGCCAGGTGATGGTGGGGGTGATCCGGCAGGCCGGCGTAGCTGACCCACTCCACCAGTGCGTGGTCTTGCAGGAAGTGGGCAATCTTCAAGGCGTTTTCGGTGTGGCGCTCCATGCGCAGGGCCAGGGTTTCCAGGCCTTGCAGCAGCAGGAATGCATTCATCGGCGCCAGGGCCGCGCCGGTGTTGCGCAGCGGCACGGTACGGGCGCGGGCAATGAACGCCGCCGGGCCGAATTTTTCGGTGTAGACCACACCGTGATAGGCCGGCTCCGGCTGGTTGAGTCCGGGGAATTTCTCCGGGTACTGGGTCCAGGGAAAGGTGCCGCTGTCGACGATCACGCCACCCAGCGAGTTGCCGTGGCCGCCCACGTATTTGGTCACCGAATGCACGACGATGTCCGCGCCGAACTGGATCGGCTTGCACAGGATTGGCGTGGCCACGGTGTTGTCCACCATCAGCGGCACGCCACGGGCGTGGGCGACGTTGGCCAGGGCTTCGATATCGATGATATTGCCTGCCGGGTTGCCGATGCTCTCGCAGTACACCAGTTTGGTGTTGTCATCGATCAGCTCGGCGATGGCTTCGGCGCAGTCGTCACGGGCGAAGCGCACGTCAACGCCGAAGCTCGGCAGCAAGTGGGCGAACAGGGTGTAGGTGCCACCGTACAGCTGCGGGGTGGTGACGATGTTGTCACCGGCACGGGTCAGGGTCTGGATCGCGTAGTGGATCGCCGCGCTGCCGGCCGACACCGCCAGGGCCGCGATGCCGCCTTCGAGTGCTGCGATGCGTTGCTCCAGCACGTCGTTGGTGGGGTTCATGATGCGCGTGTAGATATTGCCGGGCACGTCGAGGTTGAACAGGTCGGCGCCGTGCTGGGCGTTATCGAATTCGAAAGCGACGTTCTGGTAGATCGGCACGGCGACGGCCTTGGTAGTCGGGTCCGACTTGAAGCCATGGTGCAAAGCGATGGTGGCGTCTTTCATGAGTTGTTATGACCTCCATGGATAATTGCTCGCCACAATAAATCCGCTTTCGCACCGCCAATTAGACTATTTTCGGCAGCGCCCCTGTGTTTGCGGCATAAGCGCCACCTGACGCGCAGCCCTGCACCTTTGCCTGCGTAAAAGGTAAACTTCGCCCCCTGCGCAGGAGCAACCATGAATTATCGTCACGCCTATCACGCCGGCAACCACGCCGATGTCTTCAAACACCTGACCTTGACCCGCCTCATCGCCCTGATGTCGCGCAAGGAGCAGCCGTTTGCCTATCTCGACACCCACGCCGGCATTGGTCTGTACGACCTGCAGGGCGACCAGGCGAACCGTACCGGTGAATACCTGGAAGGCATCGCCCGCCTGTGGGGCCAGGCCGACCTGCCGCCGCTGACCGCCGATTACATGCGTGTGCTGCACGAGATGAACCCGGATGGCGAATTGCGCTACTACCCGGGTTCGCCGGAGCTGGCGCGACGCCTGACTCGTCCTCAGGACCGCGTGCTGCTCAACGAAAAGCACCCGGAAGACGGCCTGCTGCTCAAGGACAACATGAAGGGTGATCGTCGGGTGAAAGTCCACCTTGGCGAAGGCTGGCACGTGCCACGGGCATTGCTGCCGGTGCCGGAAAAGCGTGCGTTGATGTTGATAGACCCGCCGTTCGAGAAGCTCGACGAGATGCAGCGCTGCGCCGCGTCCCTCAAGGAAGCCGTGAGCCGGATGCGCCAGACAGTGGCTGCGATCTGGTACCCGGTGAAGGACCAGCGCATGCTGCGCCGCTTCTACCAGGACCTGGCCGGTACCGGTGCGCCGAAGTTGCTGCGGGTGGAATTGCTGGTGCATCCGCTGGACACGCCCAACACCCTGACCGGTTCGGGTCTGGCGATTGCCAATCCGCCGTGGGGGCTGGAGGAGGAGTTGCGTGAGCTGCTGCCGTGGTTGTCCAAGCAGCTTGGGCAAACCCAGGGTGGCTGGCAGATGGATTGGCTTATCGCCGAGTAAGCCAATCTCAAGGTATTGAAGACCCAATGTGGGAGCGGGCTTGCTCGCGAAAGCGGTGTATCAGAAACACATTCAGTGACTGACACTCCGCTTTCGCGAGCAAGCCCGCTCCCACATTTTTATCGGTGTCGCTCTTAGATCGGGCAGGTCACGCCGGTGCCGCCGATTCCGCAGTAACCCTGCGGATTCTTCGCCAGGTACTGCTGGTGGTACGCCTCGGCGAAATACACCGTCGGCGCTTCTTCGATTTCGGTGGTGATGGTGCCCAGGCCGGCCTTGGTCAATTCCGCCTGATAAGCCTCTGCGCTGGCCTTCGCCGCCTCCAGGTGCTCCGGCTTGACCGCGTAGATAACCGAACGATACTGGCTGCCGATGTCATTGCCCTGGCGCATGCCCTGGGTCGGGTTGTGCAGTTCCCAGAACATTTTCAGCAGCTCTTCGTAGCTGATCTTGTCCTGGTCAAACACCACCAACACCACTTCGCTGTGGCCGGTCAGGCCCGAGCAGACTTCTTCATACGTCGGGTTCGGCGTGTAGCCGCCGGCATAGCCCACCACCGTGCTGACCACACCGTCGCGCTGCCAGAAACGACGCTCTGCACCCCAGAAGCAACCCAGGCCGAAGATCGCAAACTCTACGTTATCGACAAACGGGCCCAGCAGCGGGTTGCCGTTGACGAAGTGCGTCTCGGGCAGCGACATCGGGGTTTCACGGCCAGGCAAAGCTTGTTCTTGAGTGGGAAGCACGTTTTTATTCACCAGGATTTCCGAGCGCAAGACCATGATCAGTCCTCTCAGTCAGATTGAGTTACAAGTAAGAGTTCAGACTGCCAGTGTGCCCGAGTGTTACCGCGCTGTCAGGCGATTGGCCCGCGAGGGTAGCGTTTAAGCATCGTCAGCAGCTCGGCCCCCGGGATTGGCCGGTCGAACAGGTAGCCCTGGCCGACGTCGCAACGGTGGCGGCGCAGGAACGCCAGCTGCTCGGCAGTCTCGATGCCTTCGGCCACCACCTTGAGCTTGAGGTTGTGGGCCATGGCGATCACCGCCGAGGTGATTTCCATGTCGTCCTGGTTGTCCGGGATTTCATGGATGAAGCTGCGATCAATCTTGATGATGTCGATCGGGAATTTTTTCAGGTAGCTCAGCGACGAGTAACCGGTACCGAAGTCATCCATCGCCAGGGTCAAGCCGAAACTCTTCAGTTGGTCCAGTTGCAGGCGCGTGTCTTCGGTGGCTTCCAGCAGCAGGCCTTCGGT
>NZ_JACARK010000299.1:5019-5349 GCF_013386655.1 Pseudomonas sp. K5002
GGGGATGATCAGCCCGGTCTCTTCCGCCACGCTGATGAATTGATCGGGGCGGATCATGCCCTTTTCCGGATGGTTCCAGCGTAACAACGCTTCCATCCCCAGCAGACGACCGCTGCGCAGGCACAGCTTGGGCTGGTAGAACACGTCCAGTTCGTTCTGGGTCAGGGCGCGGCGCAGGTTGTTTTCCACGAACAGTTTGTAGCTGGCTTCGGCATTCAGCGCTTCGGTAAATACCTGCACCTGGTGCTTGCCGTTGGCCTTGGCCTTGTGCAGCGCCAGGCCGGCGTTGCGCATCAGGGTCTGCGGGTCGCGGCCATGCAGCGGCGCGCA
>NZ_JACARK010000003.1:0-500 GCF_013386655.1 Pseudomonas sp. K5002
CAGCGCCCGGGCGGCGCCCAGCAGGCTGCCGTCGCCGCCCACCACGATCACCATGTCGCAGACTTCACCGAGCATCTTGCGCGACGAGGTCTGCAGGCCATGGCCCGGGAGGATTTCAGCGATGGTGTCTTCGAGGATCACGTGCAGGTGGCGCTCGAGCAGAAACTTTTTCAGTCGGCGGACGGTGTCCAGCACCTGGGTACTGCCCAGGCGACCGATAATGCCGATATTGCGAAATTGCTCCATGGGGCTCCTGCGGGGTTCGGGTTCTGCAAAAAAGAACGATTATGGGCGAAAGCCGGCGTTACACAAAATCCTTTGTCGCCGCAAACCCCAGACGACAACGGTTCTCAGCCCCCTTCCCGGCTGTAAAAGGCTATGCTCGGACCATGACTCTGTTCCCTGATTTGCAGCACCTGCCCCGCCAACTGCGTCACCCCGAGGTGCGCGATCTCGCGTGGGTGATGCTCGCCCCGCCGATGCTCGCGCAAACGCCGTGG
>NZ_JACARK010000030.1:0-6619 GCF_013386655.1 Pseudomonas sp. K5002
GGAGGGCCTTTCCGAGGCGCTGTCCCAGGAAGTCGCGCCGTTGGGGATCAAGGTGTTGCTGGTCGAGCCGGGCCCGTTCCGCACCGACTGGGCCGGGCGTTCGGCCAACGAGGCGGCTCACGGGATTGCCGACTACAAGGAAACGGCGGTGGCACGGGCCAATATGGTTCGCAACTACAGCGGCAAGCAGCCGGGTGATCCGGTGCGCGCGGCGATTGCCATCGTCAAGGCGGTGGAGGCTGAGCAACCGCCATTGCGCCTGTTGCTGGGCAAGGCTGCGTTGACCTTTGCGCGGACCAAGGTGAAGGCGCTGAGTGCGGATTTTGATGCGTGGGCTGAGGTAACTGAGGGGGCGGATTTTCCCGAGTGAAGCACTGACTGGATTCGGCACAAGGCCGTAACGGTTGCTTGCAGGTAACGCTGGCCGTTATTGTGCTGAATCCTTTTAGTCCTTTTGCCCACGGATCTGTAGTGATGAATGCACCGCGTACCGCTGTCCCGATCAAGGCTGTCATTTTCGATATGGACGGGTTGTTGCTGGACACAGAAGGCATCTACACCGAAGTCACACAGATCATCGCCGAACGCTATGGCCGTACCTATGACTGGGGGATCAAGCAGCACATCATTGGTCGCGGCGCCCAGGACCTGGCGGATTACGTGGTCAAGGCGCTGGACCTGCCGATTACCCCCGCAGAATTCCTGGTGATCCGCGAGCCGCTGATGAGCGAGCGTTTCCCCAAGGCCTTGGGCATGCCGGGTGCTGAGGCGCTGGTGCGGCACTTGAAGGCGCATAACATTCCGATTGCCGTGGGCACCAGTTCGTCGCGCAACTCGTTTGGCCACAAGACCACGTTGCACCGTGAGTGGTTTGGGCTGTTCGACACTATCGTCACGGCGGATGACCCGGAGGTCGGGGCGGCCAAGCCGGCGCCGGATATCTTCCTGACGGCGGCGCGCCGCTTGGGTGTGGCACCAGAGGATTGCCTGGTGTTTGAGGATTCGCCGTTTGGCGTGACAGCGGCGAAGGCTGCGCACATGACCGCGATTGCGGTGCCGGATGAGGCGATGGCGGACAGCAAGTATCACCATGCTGACCAGATTATTCGCAAGTTGGCTGACTTTGATTTGGCGGCGTATGGCTTGCCGCCGATGCGTTGATCCCTCTGAAGCGACTGGATTAAAAATGTGGGAGCGGGCTTGCTCGCGAATACGGTGTGTCAGCCGATACATGTGCTGACTGATCCACCGTATTCGCGAGCAAGCCCGCTCCCACATTTAGTCCTGCGGTGCCTTGGGCAAGGTCTTCTGCCGCAAAATATAAACCGTCACCAACACCGCACTGGTCAGCATGAACCCTCGCGCCCAGATCAGCGGCACCAGGTAGCAGGAAAACCCGATGCTCACCCACATCAACCCAATGGCATACACCTTGCCCTTGAGCGGAATCCCGTTGCCATCCAGATAGTCACGAATCCACGGCCCCAGGCGCGGGTGTTCCACCAGCCAGCGGTAGAAGCGCGGGGAGCTACGGGCAAAGCAGGCGGCAGCCAGCAGAAGGAAGGGGGTAGTGGGCAGCACCGGCAGGAAGATGCCGATTACCCCGAGCGCCACGCTCAACCAGCCGATGGCCAGCAGAACGTAACGCAGGATCACGGAACGGTTGCCCATGGGCGCCACGGGCAACGGTCTTAGTGGTGGCGAGGTTTGAGGATCGCCGGCTTTTCGTCAGGTGCGTTGCACAGCAGGTACAGGGCGGTCAGCGCTTCCGGGATCTGAACGATCATGTCGTCCATCAGGTTGGCGTCGGCGGCGATGTCGGAGAACTCAGGTTGCTCGTCGAACAGGCCGGAACCGACCATGATCGGCAGCAGCATTTCGCTGACTTCTTCTTCAGCCGTTTCGAACCAGGCCTCTTCACGCAGGAACACGCCTTCCATGAAACCGATGCACCAGCCGCGCAGTTCGGAGTCGTCCGGGTCTTCGCCCAGGTCCAGGTCGCAAGGCAGTTCGAACTCTTCATCGGAAGCCAGTTGGCGGCCAATGTGAGCCTTGAGGGCCAGCAGGGTCGATTCGATTTCTTCGCGCTGGGCGGCATCACTGTAGTGAGGCTCTTCGGAGAACAGCGCGTCGATCCATTCACGGTCGGGAACGACATCGGAGCAGATCGACAGCGCGGTCAGATAGCCGTGGGCGGCCACGTAGTCCAGCGCCTCGTCGTGCAGCTCATCGGCATCGAGGAAGGCTTGCAGGCGGGTTAGTTGCTCAGCGAAGGACATTGACGGACTACCTTGGGAATAAACGATGGGCAATTCTAGGCTTTCTTGAGCTGCCAGGCCAGCCGCAGCACAGATTTGAGAGGTATTTGAGCCCGGCGGCAATTCACCAACGGCACCCTTTGCCGGGTAACGCTCGGGTATACTGCCGCGTTTTGTGATGCCCCTGCAGGCCAAGCGCCAGTCGCGGGAAAAGTTCGCTTACGGATTATTTCCCGCTCAAGCGTGCTTTTTCGACCAGCCTGTACAGAGGGATTTCGGCGATATTTGGAGTTTTTCATGCTCGAGCAGGCTCAACGCGTCCTCAAGGACATCTTCGGCTACGACAGTTTTCGTGGCCGCCAGGGTGCGATCATTGAGCGCGTGGCCAACGGCGGTGACGCCCTGGTGCTGATGCCTACCGGCGGCGGCAAGTCGCTGTGCTTCCAGGTACCGGCACTCCTGCGGGAAGGGCTTGCGGTGGTGGTGTCGCCGTTGATCGCCCTGATGGACGACCAGGTGGCCACCCTTGAAGAGCTCGGCGTGGCGGCTGCTTCGCTGAACTCCACCCTCAGCGCCGAACAGCAGCGTGACCTCGCCGCCCGGATCAAGCGCGGCGAAGTGAAGATGCTTTACCTCGCCCCCGAGCGCCTGGTGCAGCCACGGATGCTGGCGTTCCTGCAGAGCCTGGAAATCGCCCTGTTCGCCATCGACGAAGCCCACTGTGTGTCCCAATGGGGCCACGATTTCCGTCGTGAATACCTGCAGCTGGGCCAACTGGCGGAACTGTTCCCCAACGTCCCGCGCATCGCCCTGACCGCCACCGCCGACAAACGGACCCGCGAAGAAATCGTCGAGCGCCTGCACCTGCAGAACGCCGAGCGCTTCCTCTCGAGCTTCGACCGGCCGAATATCTTTTACCGCATTGTGCCCAAGGAACAGCCGCGCAAGCAGTTGCTGGCGTTCCTCTCCGATCGGCGCAGCGACGCCGGCATCGTCTATTGCCTGTCGCGCAAGAAGGTCGATGAGGTCGCCGCATTCCTCAGTGAACAAGGCTACCCGGCACTGCCGTATCACGCGGGTTTGCCCAACGAACTGCGGGCCTACCACCAGAAGCGCTTTCTCAACGAGGAAGGCCTGATCATGGTCGCCACCATCGCGTTCGGCATGGGCATCGACAAATCCAACGTGCGCTTCGTGGCCCACATGGATTTGCCCAAATCCCTCGAGGCGTACTACCAGGAAACCGGGCGTGCCGGCCGTGACGGCCTGCCGGCGGATGCCTGGATGGTCTACGGCCTGCAAGACGTGGTGATGCTCAAGCAGATGCTGCAGAACTCCGAAGGCGACGAGCGCCACAAGCGCCTGGAGCAGCACAAGCTCGACGCGATGCTGTCGCTGTGTGAAGAAACCCGCTGCCGTCGCCAGACCTTGCTCGCCTACTTCGACGAAGACATGCCCAAGCCCTGCGGCCACTGCGACAACTGCGTGGACGGCGTGCAGACTTGGGACGCCACCGAGCCGGCGCGCCAGGCGTTGTCGGCGATCTACCGCACCGGTCAGCGCTATGGCGTCGGCCACCTGGTGGACGTGTTGCTGGGCAAGGACAATGAAAAGATTCGCAGCTTCGGCCACGAAAAACTCTCGGTCTACGGTGTGGGCAAGGCTCGCGCCGAAGGCGAGTGGCGCTCGCTGTTCCGGCAGATGGTCGCCCGTGGCCTGGTGGACATCGACCTGGAAGGCTACGGCGGCCTGCGCCTGAACGACAGTTGCCGGCCGCTGCTCAAGGGCGAAGTCAGCCTGGAGCTGCGCCGCGACCTCAAGCCGCAAACCACCGCCAAGAGCAGCACCAGCCAGGCCAGCCAACTGGTGCGTTTCGAAGAGCGCGAACAGTGGGAAGCCCTGCGCGCGCTGCGTAAGAAGTTGGCGCAGGAACACAGCGTGCCGCCTTACGTCATCTTCCCGGACTCCACCTTGCTGGAAATGCTCCGCGACCATCCCACTACCCTCGGCGAGATGGCCAGGGTCAGCGGCGTCGGTGCGCGCAAGCTGGAGCGTTATGGCCAGGCCTTCCTCGAAGTGCTCGGCGGCCAGGTCGAGGCGCCGAAAGAGGTCGCCGACATCCGCCACGAGTTGATCAGCCTCGCCCGTGCCGGCATGACCCCGATCCAGATTGCCGGGCAGCTGCAGTGCTCGGAAAAGAACGTCTACACCTTGCTCGCCGAGTCCATTGGCAAGCAGCAGTTGTCGTTGGAGCAGGCCCTTGATCTGCCGGAAGATTTGCTCGGTGAAATCCAGGATGCATTCCTGGATGGAGAAGGCGAATTGCCACCCGTTTCCGAGATTGCGCCGCTGTTTACCGGCCGCGTTCCCGAGGGCGTTTTGTACTGCGTAAGGGCCGCTTTGCAGTCGGAATTCGAGATTTGATGTGCCAATTACGACAATGTAACGAATCAGTACATACCGGGTCTTGCCTACTGGCATGGGTCATGCTTAGCTGACTAATAATTAGCCACACTTTATTTTCAGTCTAATCCATGAGTTTTTTATGCCGTTAACCGATCAACACCGTTTTGGCATGCAGTTGGCGCATATGTCCCGAGGATGGCGTGCCGAGCTGGATCGCCGCTTGGCAGGTTTGGGACTGTCCCAGGCACGCTGGCTGGTGCTGCTGCACCTGGCCCGTTTTACCGAACCGCCTACCCAGCGTGAGCTGGCGCAGAGCGTCGGGGTAGAGGGGCCCACCTTGGCCCGTTTGCTCGACAGCTTGGAAAGCCAGGGCCTGGTGCAACGCCAGGCCGTGGTGGAAGACCGCCGCGCCAAGCGCATTGTGCTGTGCGACACCGCGAAGCCGCTGATCGAGCAGATCGAGACCATCGCCACGGCCTTGCGCCATGAGCTGTTTGTGGGTGTCGATGAAGAGGATCTGCGGGTGTGCATGCGGGTGCATGAACACATCCTCGGAAATCTCGAGAAGTCCTGACCCCAGGTACACAGAAGATCAAAAATGTGGGAGCGGGCTTGCTCGCGAAGGCGGAGTGTCAGTGAATACATGTGCTGACTGACACACCGCCTTCGCGAGCAAGCCCGCTCCCACATGGGTTTTGCGGCGTAGTTAGAAGGTTTGCCCCAGGTTCAGGTACACCGCCTGCTGACTGTCATCGTTAAACCCATAACTGAAATTCAACGGCCCCAGCGGCGTATCAAACCCCAGGAAAATACTGGCGGCGTTGATGTACCCGCTGTCGTATTCATTGTCGTTGTTCCAAGCCCGCCCTCGCTCCAGTGATGCGCCCAGGTACAACGGGAAATCCAGCGGCAAATAAGACCGCGGCGTCAGCCGGCGATAGTAGACCGCGCGCATCAGGCTGATGTTCTGCCCGGCAATCGCATCCTCCCGGAAGCCCGACAGCTGCCGCGCGCCCCCCAGCAGGAAGCTGGAAATCACCACGTCCGACTTATCCAGGGTGCGCCCATAGCGCCCGCCGAGGATCAGCGTGTCCGGCCCGCTGCTCATGGCTTTGTCCAGCTTGAACTCCCACTGGCGATAGCGCTGGTCCGAACCCAGCCCCGGTTCGAACTCCCGGAAGGCCAGGCCAATGTCTTCGCCGGTATGGGGGAAGTACACGTTGTCGAACGAGTCGAAGGAGTACTTCAGCTCATAGAAACCCTCGCTGAAGTTGATGCTCGGTGAATTCCGGTCGCCAATGCGCACATCCGCCTTGCCCCAGGCCTCGCCGACGCCGAAACGAATCTCGCCGCTGTTGCCGATCTGCCGGCCCACGTTCAGGCCGAAGCCGTAGCGTTCCAGGCGGTATTCCGAGATCGGGTTATTGTCTTCAATCAGTTCGACGTTCTGCGCCTGGGCACTGATATAGGGCGCGACGAAGTAGCGTGAACCGGTGTCCATCGGCTGATAGAACTCGCTGTACAGCTCCTGCTTGTCCCCGATCTGCACCCGCGTCAGCCATTCGGCGCCGAGGCGGTTGATGCCGTTCATGCGGTAGCTGGCGCCGAGGTTGAAGGCGCTGTCGCCGCGCATGTCATCCGACAGGTTCAGGCCCAGGCGCAGGTAGTCGGTGCCGCTGCGTTTGCCCCGGGCGCTGATGACCAGGGTGTTGTCCTTGCCCTTTTTCACCACGCGGTATTGCACCTGTTCGAAGTAATCCAGGCCGTACAGAGTGCCCATGTCGGTTTGCAGACGGGCCAGGTCCAGGGGCTCGCCGAGGTTCTGGCGGATGTAGTAGCGGATCACCTCGTCGCCCACCTTGGAGTCGTTCTCTACCTTGATTGCGGTGATCACCGGGTTGCGCTCGCCGGGCGTTCGCGCGGCCACCAGCGACGGGTCCACCGGTTCGGCCGGG
>NZ_JACARK010000300.1:0-6665 GCF_013386655.1 Pseudomonas sp. K5002
AAGCTGGGCACGGCGGCCTTGAGCGGCGCGGGGTTTGCCGCCGGCATGAAGGCAGGGCAACTGGCCGAGATGTCGACGCCGGCCGCGATACTCACGGTGATGGACGCCGAAAATATCGACTTGGGCGTGTTGCTCAAGCAGGCCTTTATCGATGCCTTGGGTAAGACGTCATCGCTCAAAGTGGTGGGTGACGACGAGCCGGCCGATGCGCAGATTCAACTGACGGTAGGCGAGTGGGGCTTTCGCCTGACCCAGGGTTTCAGCAGCGTGGTCTACCCGACGCTAACCGTGGTGGCGCGCATGGACCGTGGCGACGAGATGCTCTGGCGCACGGTGGAGTCGATCACGCCGTTCAATGGCCAGAATGTCTACGGTTACACGCCGCTCACTTATCGCACTGATCCTGAGGCGTTGCGCCGCGCGTTGATGGGTATCACGCAGATCTCCGGGAGTTATCTGGTGAAGGAGCTCAAGTAGACCAGCGAGAGGTCTCCGCGTGGCTTGCGGTGGCTGATCCTGACGCGAGCAGTTTGATAGAACTCGCCGAGCACCTTGAACATTTTGTATATCCCATTGTCTTTACCCCGCCCACCCGCAACCGGTCGGGCTGCATGGACTGCAGCGTTTTCAAATGACATTAAGGATTAATGTGAACCTCGCCCCCCAAGCCTCTTTTCTGTCACCGCCCGCTGTGGTGCACAGGCGCGCGCCTGCGTTTCAGGAAGGCACCCTGGGGGAATGCATTCGGATCAATTGATCCCTCGCTTAGCACACCTACTGCCGCCGGGCCTATTGGCGGCTTTTAATGTAGTTCATGGAGTTTGAAATGAAGCGTAAGCAGTTCCAGAAAAACCTGTTGGCACTCATGGTCGGCGCAATCAGTACGCAAGCGCTGGCGGTGGAATTCGACCTGGGGCAGGGCAAGAACATTTGGGTCGGCGAGACCTTTAATGAGTCATTGATTATCAACGGGACGTTCTCCGAAGTAGTGGTGCCGACCACCACCAACCCTGCCGGACTGGGTGTGGCCAACACCACTATCCAGGGTTCGTTGATCAACCGTGCCGACATCACTCTGGATTCCCAGGGCGCCGCCATCCGTGCGATTGCCCTGGACCCGCTGTTCTGGTCGGGCCCGCAGAACCTGAGCCCGGGAACTGTCACCGGGGACGTGGTCCAGGCGGGCAACATTCTTATGAAAAATGGGGGTTACGAGGGGCTTGAGATCGGCGCGACGACCATCGGTGGAAGTGTCATCAACTCCGGCACCATCCGTTCCACGCTGCCCCTGACGCCGCCGGCTTCACCTTCCTACGTGGATGGCGGCGAAGGCATTTACCTGCATGGCACCACCATCGCCGGCGACGTCTCGAACACCGGTGTGATCGACATGAACGGTGATTACGCCATCGGCCTGATCCTCGACCGTCAGAACAATCTGGGGACCACCGTCGGCGGCAAAATCCTCAACGCCGGCACGCTCAAGGCGACGGGCGAGGGCGCCTGGGGCATCGAGGTGGAAACCGACACCAACCCTCTGCGCATCGAAAACAGCGGCCTGCTTTCTGCCAACGGCAATGACGCCAAGACGGTGATGTTTCTAAACGGTTCGGTCGACTACATCCTCAACACCGGCACCGTCGAGGCCACGGGCACCAACGCCAATGCCTTCGAGTTTGCCGGGGCAACCTTTGCCCAGAACAGCGCGACCGGCGCGCGCGGCATCGTTAACCGCGGCACGATCAGCGCCGATGGCACAGCCATTCATGTAGATGCCGCGGACCAGACCTCGGCGTTCGAGATCAACCAGCAAGCCGGCGAGATCCGCAGTAACGCCGGCATCGCCATCGACGCCGCCAACCTTGCCACGCTGAATTGGACCGGCGGCAAAATCACCGGCGACCTGCTCAACTTGAGCGCGGTGAATGTCGCAGGCCAGGCCGATTTCACCGGCAGCCGCATCATCGCGCCGGTATCGGTCAACTCGGGCTCGCTGAACCTGTCGGCGCCCGGTACTGCGATCACTGGCAACCTCAACGTTGCTAGCGGCGCAGGTATTGATATCCACCTGGCCGACAGCGTAGTGCCGACCACGCCGTACCTGACCGTCAACGGTGCAGCGAATTTCGCCCAGGCTTCGAAGCTGACCGTGAGCGCCAAACCGGGCGACTTCGCCAGCACCAACAACGGCACTCAGTACACCCTGTTGCAAGCCACCAGCGTGCAAGACAATGGCCTGTCTGTGGCCAGCTCGTCCTCTCTGCTGAACGTGCTGAGCTACTCGGCCGACGCGCAAACGGTCAAGGCCGTGGTGGCGGTTAAAGACAACCAGCAAGTGCAGCAGGAGCTCGCCGCGGTGGGCGCCGGCGCTGCGTCAGCGACGGCGGTGAACACCTTTAAAAACGACGTACTGAGCGGACTCAATCAGAACGACCCAGTGTTCCAAACCCTGGCTGACGCCGGCACAGCACAGCAGCTTGCTCAGGTCAGCGAACAACTCAAGCCGGACGTCAATCGCGGCGCCCTGGACGTGGCGTTGTCGGGCCAGACCGTGGTCAACGGCGCGATCTTCAACCGCCTCACCGACCAGCGCGAAAGCCATCAAACCGGCGGCGTGTGGGTGCAGGGCCTGAGCAGCAACATGGACCAGGACGGGCGTGGCGGCAACAACGGCTACTCGGCCAACAGCAGCGGCATGGCCGTGGGTGTGGACGGGCGCTTGAACGACACCACCACGTTGGGCGTGGCGTACAGCTACCTTAACTCCAACATCCATTCCGACCTCGGCAACAAGACCGATGTGGAGGGCCATGCGCTGTCGCTGTACGGCAACTGGTCGCTGCAAAACTGGTTTGTCGACGGCAGCCTCAGCTATGGCCATAACGACAACGACAGCAAACGCCATATCGCCGGCACCACAGCCAAGGGCAGTTACGACAGCAATGTGCTGTCTGCCAGTGTGATCGGCGGCTACAGCTTCAAGCCGTCGCAGGCCGTGGTGATCGAGCCGCGCGTGGCAGCGCGTTACGCCAACGTGCGCATGGACGGTTTCAACGAGAAGGGCTCCTCGGCCGCGCTGAGCACCCAGTCGCAACGCTATGAAGTGGGCGAGCTGGGCGCTGGTGTGCGCTTGGCGGGCAACTTGCCCATGGGTGCCGGTAGCTTGCAGCCGGAAGCAACCTTGATGGCGTATCACGACCTGATGGGTGATCGCGTCGCACAAACCTCCAGCTATGTGCTCGGCGGTTCTGCGTTCACCGTCACCGGCGCTTCGGTGGCGCGTGACAGCTATGAAGCCAGTGTCGGCGTGAACTACCAGGTGTCGGACTTTACCGTGGGTGCCAGCTACACCCGCCAGGCCCGCAGTGGTTTTGATGCCGATGGGGTCATGCTCAAGGCGCGGTACGCGTTTTAAGTATTACGGCCGATAGAAAACGGCATCGGGCTGCGGTTCTCCCACGTAGCCCGAGCCAGACTTTTAAATGTGCTCAAGGAAGTAACCCATGAAAAAGACCTCACTCTTAATCCTCGCCCTGGTCTTGGCCGGCTGCCACTCCACTGCCAGGAACTCCTCGCCAAGCCTGCTGACGGACGGCGTCCAGTTGCAGCAGAAAAAGGTCGAGGTGGACGCCGAACACGCCAAGGTCATCATGAAGGCAACCGGTTTTACCTATCCGGTGCAGTTCTCCGTACGCCGTAGTTCCGATGCAGATCAGCGTCCGGAAATCCTCGGGACGGTGGTGGATTCCGGCCGTGGCAAGGTATTCGGCTGGATCGCCAAGATGAACGAAGTGGGCAACAGCGCCGTCGCCAAACGCTTCCCGCAGTTGGAAGTGCAGGCTGACCCGGGGCAGCCCTTTGAAGTGATCGGCGAGTCACGGGTCTACAACGCCAACTATGTCGGCCTCGTCAAAACCTATGTGTATGAGTGCGGCCCCATGAGTTCGACCTTCAAGCCTGAGAAGCAAAAGGTTTACCTGGTGGAATTCGTGATTATCGGGAAGGGCTGTGAGCAGCATGTGTATGACGTAACTGCGCCTAATGAGCGTGTCCCGGTGGCGACTGTGGCGGCGACAGGAA
This sequence comes from Pseudomonas sp. K5002, assembly GCF_013386655.1. Lineage (NCBI taxonomy): Bacteria > Pseudomonadati > Pseudomonadota > Gammaproteobacteria > Pseudomonadales > Pseudomonadaceae > Pseudomonas > Pseudomonas sp. K5002. The sequence continues at coordinate 4,081 of NZ_JACARK010000300.1, forward strand.
ATATTCCGTCGCTCTAAGTTGCTTTAACCCGAATCGCCAGCCCCTTGCGTCTGACCTTGTGAACGGATCATTCATTCACGAGGTTCAGCCCATGTCCCGTCCTCTTCTGCTGTTGCGCCCTGCCGCCCAAGGCTTCACCGTGACCCTGCTGGTGGCGCTTGCCGGGTGTGGGCTCTCTTCATCCCGTGACGTGGCCAAGCCCGCTGAGTCGGCGCCTGTCGTGGAGGTGCAAAGTGAGCCCGCCAGCGTCCAGGGGGCCATGGTCAAGCGGAGGGTTGCGCCTGCACCGATGGCGTCGCGATTGGTCATGAACGACTCGATCGCCATGCAATACCAGACCGAGCCTCGGGAGCACTATCAGAACCTCCCGGACAACCCGATTCGCAGCGTTGCCGAAACACCGGTCTCCACCTTCAGCGTCGATGTCGACACCGGCAGCTATGCCAACGTACGACGCTTCCTCAATCAAGGCAGCCTGCCGCCCGAAGGTGCTGTGCGACTTGAGGAGATGGTCAATTACTTCCCTTATGACTACGCCTTGCCCACCGACGGCTCGCCCTTTGGCGTGACCACTGAAGTGGCACCGTCACCCTGGAACCCTCACACCCGACTATTGCGCATCGGCATCAAGGCCTCGGACCACGCCGTGGCGGACCTGGCTCCGGCTAACCTGGTGTTCCTTGTGGATGTGTCAGGCTCGATGAATCGCCGCGAAGGCCTGCCTCTGGTCAAGAGCACCCTGAAATTGCTGGTGGACCAACTGCGCGACCAGGACCGCGTCTCGCTGGTGGTCTACGCCGGCGAATCGCGGGTGGTGCTCAAGCCCACCTCGGGCCGCGACAAAACCACGATCCGCAATGCCATCGACCAACTTACCGCCGGCGGCTCCACCGCAGGCGCGTCGGGGATCGAAATGGCCTACCAAATGGCCCGCGAAGGGTTTATCGACAAAGGCATCAACCGCATCCTGCTGGCCACCGATGGCGACTTCAACGTGGGCGTCAGTGACTTCGACAGCCTCAAGCAAATGGCCGTCGACCAGCGCAAAAGCGGCGTGTCCCTGACCACCCTCGGCTTCGGTGTGGATAACTACAACGAACACCTGATGGAACAACTGGCCGATGCCGGTGATGGCAACTACGCCTATATCGACAACCTGCGCGAAGCCCGCAAAGTGCTGGTGGACCAGCTCAGCTCAACCCTCGCCGTGGTGGCCCGGGATGTGAAACTGCAAGTGGAATTCAATCCGGCGCAGGTCAGTGAATACCGATTGCTGGGTTATGAAAACCGCGCCCTGAAGCGTGAGGATTTCAACAACGACAAGGTCGACGCCGGCGAAATCGGTGCAGGGCATACAGTGACCGCGTTGTATGAAATTGTCCCGAAGGGTGAACAGGGTTGGCTGGAGCCACTGCGCTACGCATCGGCGGCCAAGGCTGACGGTAAAACTGATGAGTTGGCGATGTTGCGGGTACGCTACAAACCAGCGGAAGGCGGCAACAGCCGACTGATCGAACACCCGATCAGCAACCAGCACAGTGGCAAAACCAGCGACGACCTGCGTTTCTCTGCTGCCGTGGCCGCCTTCGCCCAGCAACTCAAGGGTGATGGCCGCTACACTGGCAGCATGAGTTTCAAGGACACGGCCGCATTGGCCCGCTCCGCTCGGGGCGACGACCCTTTTGGCTTGCGCGGCGAATTTGTGCAACTGGTCGAATTGGCCCAGAGCCTTCAGGCCCCGGCTAAACACTGATCCACCTCAAAGGAGTGCGCCACCTGATGGATTCACCCAGCGACGAAGCCCTGCTGTCCCGCTACCGCAGCGGCGACGGTGCAGCGTTCGAGGCCCTGTACGCGCGGCATCGACAGGGCCTGTACCGTTTTCTGGTGTCCTTGAGCAACAAGGCCGAACTGGCCGAGGAAGTATTCCAGGACACCTGGCTCAGCCTGATCCGCAGCACCAGCGAGCCACAGGGGCGGGCGAGTTTTCGCACCTGGCTGTTCCAGATTGCCCGCAACCGCCTGATCGACCACTGGCGCAAGCACGGCATCCACAACCCGCTGCACGACAGCTACGATGAGCAGCTTCACGGCCAGCCCGACGACAGCGCCGGGCCTGAGCAACTGCTGAGCCTGAGCCGTGATCAGGCGCGCCTGGACAGCGCACTGCAAGACTTGCCCGAAGACCAGCGCGAAGTGTTCCTGCTGCGCCTGCATGGCGAGCTGGAAGTGCCACAAATCGCCGCGCTCACCGGCGCCCCACTGGAAACGGTAAAAAGCCGCTTGCGTTACGCCCAGCAGAAACTGCGCCGACTGCTGGCCGAGGAGGTACCCGCATGACTGACCCCCGACATACCCAGGACTCGAACGACGAGCTGCTGATCGAGCATTTCCGTCAACACACCAGCGGCGAGCCGCCGGCTTCCCTGGACGCCTTCATCCTGGCCACCGCCCACCGTGAAGCACCGGTGCGGCAACCCAGCCTGTGGCAGCGTTGGTTACAGGCCTGCCAACGGCCGCGCTGGCAGATGGCGTTTGCCACCGTCGCGGGTGTGGCCCTGATGATTGGTTTGGTCACGCGCTCG
>NZ_JACARK010000301.1:0-11644 GCF_013386655.1 Pseudomonas sp. K5002
TACGCCCCATGACCGCGTCAACGCCTACACCCAGGCCATGATGGACATGGGCGCCACCCTCTGCACCCGCAGCAAGCCCAGCTGCCTGCTGTGCCCGCTGGAAAAGGGCTGCGAAGCGCACCTGCTCGGCCTGGAAACCCGCTACCCGATCCCCAAGCCACGCAAGACCGTGCCCCAGAAGCGCACGCTGATGCCGATGCTGGCCAATGGCGAGGGCGCGATCCTGCTTTACCGTCGCCCCTCCACGGGCCTGTGGGGCGGTTTGTGGAGCCTGCCGGAGCTGGATGACCTGGCCGACCTGGAACACCTGGCCAACCAGCACTCGCTGGCGCTGGGCAAACTCCAGGAGCTGCCGAGCCTGATCCACACCTTCAGCCACTTCCAACTGGCTATCGAACCCTGGCTGGTCCAGGCCCAGGAGTCTGCCCATCACGTGGCCGAGGCTGACTGGCTCTGGTATAACCTCGCCACCCCGCCGCGCCTGGGCCTTGCCGCCCCGGTGAAAAAACTGCTGAAGCGCGCGGCTGAAGTATTGAACGCAGGAGTTCCGTCATGACCCGCACCATCATCTGCCGCAAGTACCACGAAGAACTGCCCGCCCTGGAGCGCGCCCCGTTCCCTGGCGCCAAGGGCCAGGACATTTTCGACAACGTCTCCGCCAAGGCCTGGGCTGACTGGCAAAAGCACCAGACCCTGTTGATCAACGAAAAGCGCCTGAACATGATGAACGCCGAAGACCGCAAATACCTGCAGGGCGAGATGGACAAGTATTTTTCCGGCGAGGATTACGCCAAGGCCGACGGCTACGTGCCACCTGCTGAATAATTGATCAAATTTGGGGGTTGGCCCGTAAGCGACGGTAATAATTAAATATTTTTTGAAAACTTGCTTGACGACCCCCTGAAAAACCCGTTTAATGCGCCCCGTTGCCCAGATAGCTCAGTCGGTAGAGCAGGGGATTGAAAATCCCCGTGTCGGCGGTTCGATTCCGTCTCTGGGCACCACTAATTAGTTTCAGGTGGTGCAAATGTCATCTGAAACACACAAAAAACCCGCCTGGTGCGGGTTTTTTGTTGCCTGCCGTTTTTGACTCCTTCAGCCCCCGCCCCGCATCAACGTCAACACCGCAACCCGCTCCTGCTCGGAGATGTGAAAACCACTCTCCTCCACGCGCGCAATCCAATCCTGCGCCGAGAGCGACTCGCCAAAACGCACCAGGCGTCCGTAGCGCCTGAACACAGCCTCCAGCACGCTGATCATCGAGGGGTAGCTGCAGCCTCCGTCGAAACAGATGCTGAGGCCGCCAAGCCAGGAACGGCCGATCACGTGGGCACTACCGACGCTCTCGGCACCGGCATACTCAAAATCCATTTTTACTGCTTCCATGTCGCACCCAAACTCATCACCACGAAAGTACCCAAGCCTAGCAGGCGCCTGTTTTGCGGCAGGCTGCAAAGCGCTCCAATCAGACCAACCGGTCATCCAGGCGGCGACCATACAGTAAGACGATCCAAAGTGCCGGTTATCAACACCTCATTCCGACCCCATTGATCCATCCTTAATTCCCCAGTGATCGCCACTCTCGTCGGCGTCACCACCGACAAGGATGTCAAGGCGACTGAGTCACTTCACCAGGAACACCAGCAGCGGGTTGTCATTCAACCGTCCATTGAACACCGGCGCCATGTGTTCCAGCGGCGTGCCGCTGAGCAATGCGGTTTGCTTGCGCTCCACAATCACCCAGGCGGGGCGCGGTAGCGTATCCACCAGCAAGGGTTGGTTGCGCCCGATGAACAGCGGCTGCTCGTCGTGATCCAGATTCATGATGTAGCGAATCGCCCAGGTGTCCTTGGCCAGATCGACGAACACCAGGGTCCCGGGATTATCGGCACGCAGCTTTTCCACCGCGCTTACGAAGTTCCTGGTGTCGAATTGCAGGTCCTTGGCCGGCTCCACAACCTTCACCAGCACCAGCCATTGGGTGGCCAGCGCAATCACGCTGAGCACCACTAGGCGCTGGCCGAGATTGCCCTGCAAACGGCGCCAGGCAATCACGGCTGCGAGTTGCAGCACGATCAGCACACCCACCAGCGCCGGCACTGAAACGTCCGGCCAGTAGCCGTGCTTGTGCCACAGATGCCGACAGACAAACACCACGACAATGCCCAGCACCGGCAGGACCGCCACCAGCCACTCATAGCCACGCCGCACGCCGAGCAACCAGCCCTGGGCCTGGAGCAAGCCATAGGCGGCCACCGCGGCAAACATCGGGACCATGGGCACGATGTAGTAGGCGCGCTTGAAGTGCGGCACCGACAAGCCCAGCAAAATCATCAGGCCGCAGGCGGCCAAGCGCAGCATCAACTGCACATCGGCATCGTCGTGGCGGGCCGACCATTTGTGGCGCAGGGCAATCATCGTCGCCAATGCCAGCGGCACCACCGGGAAATAGCGGTACAGGCTCAGCTTGAAGTAGAAGTAGAACGCCTCACCGGTTTCATCAAGGCGCCCGGTGAATTGCATCCGCAGCACATCATCGACGAAAGCATCGCCCCCGCTGATCCGCGCCAGTTTCAACAGCGCCCACCAACAGCCGGCCAGCAGGATCAAACCGACCACGCCGTGGGCAATCACCTTTTTCAGCAGTGCAATCCGCTCTTGCCGCGTACGAGCGGTGCCCAGCGCCCAGTAGACACAGGCCACCCCGCACACCTCGATCAACCCCAGCGGCCCGCGAATGGCAAACGCCACCACGAACAACGGAAAGATCGCATATTGGCGCAGCCGCGAGCCCAGGCGCTCACCGGTATGCAGCAGGTAGAAACACCCCAGGCACAACAACGAGATCATCTGGTCCAGGCACACCGAGCGCGACTTCTCCAGCAACTGGGCAGTCAATGCGGTGAGCAGCACCGTCAGCAGCGCCCACGCCCGGCCCGACGGCACCAGCAAGCGGTAGATCAGCGCCATGACCCCGGCAGACGCCAGGGCGGTGGGCATCACGTTAGCCAGGTCGTTGGGCGCGCCGAATAAACGGGCAAAGAGGTAGCTGAGGTAGGTCGCGGTGCCCGGATAGTCCGGGTAAGGCTCACCGTAGGTGGTAGGAAACAGGCTCGCGCCGTGGCGAAACATCTCTTGCATGAACACGGCCCAGCGGCCGTCGAAGCCCTGTGGCTGCTGGTCCCAGATGCCCAGGGTGAACAGCAGCAGGGCGATGAGGAAAATACCCAGCGATTCCATTCGAAAGCGATTGTGTTGATCCATTATTCAGCCTGTCAGGTGGGGTAAACCGGCTCATGTTGCCGAACGCCACCCTGAATAAGCCCTGAACGGAATCAAACATTCATCCGCCTAACGACGAGCGGGCCAGATCAGCAGCGGCAGCAGGCGGATATAGAGTAGCTCCCCTACCAATTCCACCAGGGTTTGCGTGATCACTGCGGCAGCAGCGAGCCCACGGATCTCTTCGGGTAACGCCAGCGCCAGCGGCAGCACCACCAGGGAATTACGCGTGGAGGCGCTGAAGGTGACCGCCCGCGCCGTGGGCGCCGATAGCTTGAACAGGCGCGAAGCCAGCGCCCCCATCAGCGGGGCCAGCAACAGGAAGCCGATATACACCGGGATCACCGGCGCCAGCAGGCCGATATCGCGGACCACGGCGGTGATCTGCGAACCGATCACCACCATCAGCACCAGCGCCATGGCCGGCACGGGCAGCCAGGCCCAGGCATCGTTCCAGGCACTGACGACCGGTGAGCGCCGGGACTGGGAAGTGGTCAGCACCGCCAGAATCATGGGGGCAACGATCAGCAGCAGGAAGGCCTCGACAAACGGCCCCACTGCAACCACTACCTGCGACTGCGCCCCCAGCATCAACCCCAGGTAGACCGGCAACAGCAGCAGTTGCAGCAACAACAGAATCGGGGTCGCTGCCAGCATCAACCGCGAGTCACCCTTGCCGATATGGGTAAACACCACCACGTAGTCGATGCACGGCGTCAACAGCACCAGCAACGCACCCACCAGGATCGCCGGGTGTTCCACCAGGCCCCGAGTCAGCGCCCACACCAGCAGCGGAATCAGGATGAAGTTGGCCAGCAGCAATGCGGCCATAAAGCGTTTGTTGCCCAAGCCCTGGCGCAGGTCCAGAAAGGGGATTTGCAGAAACATCGCGTACATCAGCACGGCGATGGCGGGCGTAACCAGGGCGGCCACACCTTGAGCCATGGAGGGCGCCAGCAGGCCAACAACGGCAGCCAGCACCACGCTGGCGAAGTAGATCGGGATCTGGTTTTGTTCGAGGGTGTCGCGGGTCATGGGCCGGCTCTGGTGGGCGAAAGGGTCTAAGCCTAGGCATCTGTGCCGCTCAGGTCGAGCCTCAGAAAAATCCCCGGGGTCTTCGTAGCAGAAATTTGTTAGTTTCGACTTCTCATAAAACTGCGCACGGGCCTTTGACACCCCATCGAAAGCGCAATGATCGAGCCTGTTCATGAACCTGCCAGCCCGAACTCAAGCCGAAGCATTCCGCGAGCCCACAGCCGATGGGCATTCCATCGGCGGCTTCACATGGCGCCATCCGCGCACAGACGTTGAACGCCCGGTCGTCATCATCAACGCCGCCACCTCCGTACGCTGCCGTCACTACTCACGGTTTGCCGATTACCTGTTTGCCAATGGCTTCGACGTCATTACCTACGACTACCGCGGCATCGGCGAATCCCGCAGCGGCTCGCTGAAAGGGTTCAAGGCCTCATGGTCCGATTGGGGCGTGCTGGACTTCGAAGCGATCCTGCAGCGGGCCCAGCGGGAGTTTGCCGGCCAACCGATTGATGTGGTCGGGCACAGTTTTGGCGGATGTGCGGCGGGACTCGGGGCTTCCGGCGCAGTGATTCGGCGCCTGGTGACGGTAGGCGCGCAGTTTGCCTACTGGCGCGACTACGAGGCGAGCGGGCGCTGGCGGATGCTTGCCAAATGGCATGTGGTGATGCCGCTGGTGACAGCGGTTTTTGGCTACTTCCCGGGCAAACGCATAGGCTGGCTGGAGGATACCCCGGCGGGCGTGGTACGCGACTGGAGTACGCCGACGCCGAGTTATGAAAAACGTCCGAGTGGGCGAGCCTTGCCCGAGTTGCCGTTTTCGCGGGTGAAGGCACAGATATTGGCCATCAGCATTACCGACGACCCGTTTGGCACGGTGGCGGCAATCGAGCGCCTGCTGGGTTACTTCGACGGCAGCGAGCGCACGCACCTGCGGATCGCCCCTGAAGATATCGGCGAAAAAGAGGTCGGACACTTCGCATTCTTTCGCAGCCAGTATCAGGATCGGTTGTGGCCGATTGCATTGGCTTGGCTGCAAAGGGGAGAGTTGGCCAACGGCACGCCGGGGCGCCAAGTGACGGATCGCACCTAGAAAGCCTTGGGATTTCTCCAGACCTGCGCTTCAATACCCCACCCCCAGATCCTGACACCAAGGACGTGAGCCCATGGCTTCGCCGAACAAGCAGCAAAAACGCGCCCACCGGGCAAAAGCCAAGGCCAAGCAGAATCGCACCCAACGCGCCGTCGCCACCAAGCCGGATGCCTTTGCCGGCGATGACAGCCGCATTGATCTTGAATCGGTGGATTTGACCGAGCTGTTCCTGGAGATGCGCACCGCTGGCGAAACCAGCCAGCAGGCGCTGTGTGCCGTGTTCCTGGCGCACCCGCTGCTGGCAGTGGTACTGGAGCAGGAAGGCGAAGAAGAAGCGACGGACTTTATCCTCGCGGCGCTGATCGAGTATCGCCAGTGGGCCACGGATACCGAGGATGAAGCGGCAGCGCTGGCGTGGATTGAATCGCCGGAATTCCAGGCCGATTACGTCGCGGCGTCACAGGCGCTTGTTAGCTCCGAAGGCTGATACAAAACGAAATGTGGGAGCGGGCTTGCTCGCGAAGGCAGTGTGTCAGTCAGCTCAAATGTCGACTGATCCACCGCATTCGCGAGCAAGCCCGCTCCCACATTTGATCAACGGTATTGCGACGAAAGCACTCCGTCAGTTAAGCACCGCAGCCCCAACCTTCCGGCCCTTGCGCCGACGCGACACCATCAGCCCCGCCGCAACTACCAGCAAGCTCAGGATCCCGGTGGCAATGATCTCCACCTGATGCGCTTCCTGGAACAACATGATCGTCAGCACGCCCACGATGAACACGATCACCGCATACGTCAGGCCCGGGAACAGCCACATCTTGAAGGCAATCTTCTCGCCCGCTTCCGTGCGTTTCTGGCGCATGCGCAGTTGCGACACGGCGATCACCAGGTACACCAGCAGCGCGATGGCGCCGGAGCTGGCCAGCAGGAACTCAAACACCGCCGCCGGTGCCACGTAGTTGGCGAATACCGCCAGGAACGCCGCGCCGGTAGACAGCAACACCGCCCAGTAAGGCGTGCCGCTCTTGTTGGTGATCTTGGACACCGCCGGTGCATCACCGCGACGGCCCAGGGAGAACATCATGCGCGAAGCGGTGTACAGCGCCGAGTTCAGGCAACTGGTCACGGCCACCAGCACCACCAGGTCAACGATCAGCTTGGCATTCGGGATGCCCATGCGTTCCAGCACGGTCTGGTAGGAACCGACCGCTGCCAGCGCAGGATCATTCCACGGCACCAGGGCCACGACGATGAAGATCGACACCAGGTAGAACAAGCCGATCCGCCAGATCACCGAGTTGGTGGCCTTGGAAATCTGCTGGCCCGGGTTCTTCGATTCAGCGGCCGCGATGGTCACGATCTCGGTGCCCATGAACGAGAACATGGTGGTCAGGATCGCCGCCAATACCGCGCCCATGCCGTTGGGCAGGAAGCCCTGGGTGTCGAACAGGTGCGAAACGCCGCTGACCTGACTGCCCGGCAGGAAGCCGAAGATCGCCAGGATGCCGAGGATCACAAACCCGATGATCGCCACCACTTTGATCAGCGCAAACCAGAACTCGAACTCGCCGTAGTTCTTCACACTGAACAGGTTGGTCGCGGTCAGCAGCAAGGTAATGATCAGGGTGAAGGCCCAGATCGCCACGCCGGGGAACCAGGCGTGCAGGATGGTCGCGGCAGCGTTGGCTTCCAGCGGAATCACCAGCACCCAGAACCACCAGTACAACCAGCCGATGGTGAAACCGGCCCAGTGCCCGATCGCACGGTCGGCATAAGTAGAGAACGAACCCGTGTCCGGCGATGCCACGGCCATCTCGGCCAGCATGCGCATCACCAACACCACCAGCGTACCGGCGGCGGCATAAGCCAGCAGCACGGCCGGGCCCGCCGCAGCAATCGCGTGGCCGGAGCCCACAAACAACCCGGCACCGATAACGCCGGCAATCGACAGCATGGTGACGTGACGCGGTTTGAGCCCCTGTTCGAGGTCATTGGAGCTTTGCGTACTACTCATTGACACACCTTTGCGAGGAATTGCGAATACGGTCCACCCGGTCTGGCGTCTTTCTCGTGAAAAGAAACCAACGGGGCGTTCTTTATTTTTTACGCAAGATTTGCGCCAAAATGTTACAGAGCCACGATTGACGCGGGCTGTAGGGAAACTCAATAGCTCTCGTAAGTCACTGACACTAATGGCATTCCGCTATAGCGTTACTGTGCGACTCACTTGAAAGACGAATCAGTGCACCAAAAACACACACAATTTGTGCGTGATGCCCCATAAAAGGGCTGATAAGGACCGTTCGCCGGTTTAAACCTTCCAACACCCGGCCAAAGCTGGCACCATCGCGCCCTTTTTTACGCGAAACCTGTAGGAATACTGGTTCAAACGGCTGTTCGGTTGTTGATGGCGCGACACACTGCTGTGCCGATGCGACACCCTGCCGCAGACCGTCTGTTTACCGCCTGCAGGGCTGTTGGCTGTCATCCGGACGCTATGCTAGCTTGGCGCCTCGCCAGGAAGGCGGGCCAACAGCAGGAGCGCAATGAACACAATGAGGACCGCACATGGCTGAGGCCACGCCCGCGCTTGAAATCCGCAACTTGCATAAACGCTATGGTGAGCTGGAGGTGCTTAAAGGTATCTCGCTGACCGCCCGCGACGGCGATGTGATCTCGATCCTGGGTTCCTCCGGTTCCGGCAAGTCCACGTTCCTGCGCTGCATCAACCTGCTGGAAAACCCGCACCAGGGACAAATCCTGGTGGCCGGTGAAGAGCTCAAGCTCAAGGCTGCGAAAAACGGCGAACTGGTGGCCGCCGACGGCAAACAGATCAACCGCCTGCGCAGCGAAATCGGTTTTGTGTTTCAAAACTTTAACCTGTGGCCGCACATGAGCGTCCTCGACAACATCATCGAGGCCCCGCGCCGAGTGCTCGGCCAGAGCAAGGCCGAAGCCACTGAAATCGCCGAAGCCTTGCTGGCCAAGGTCGGCATCAGTGACAAGCGTCATGCCTACCCCGCGCAACTGTCCGGCGGCCAGCAACAACGCGCCGCGATCGCACGCACCCTGGCCATGCAGCCCAAAGTCATCCTGTTCGACGAGCCCACATCGGCCCTTGACCCGGAAATGGTTCAGGAAGTACTTAATGTGATCCGCGCCCTGGCCGAAGAAGGCCGCACCATGCTGCTGGTCACCCATGAAATGGGCTTTGCCCGCCAGGTGTCCAGTGAAGTGGTGTTCCTGCACCAGGGCCTGGTCGAAGAGCAAGGATCGCCACAGCAGGTATTTGAAAACCCGCTTTCGGCGCGCTGCAAACAATTCATGTCCAGCAACCGCTAACGGAGCAACATGCATGCAGAACTATAAAAAATTCCTCTTGGCCGCCGCTGTTTCGATGGCGTTCAGCGCCACGGCGATGGCTGAAACCTTGAAAATGGGGATCGAAGCGGCCTACCCGCCGTTCAACAATAAAGATGCCAGCGGCAACGTCGTCGGCTTCGACAAGGACATCGGCGACGCCCTGTGCGCCAAGATGAAAGTCGAGAAGTGCGAAGTGTATGTCTCCGACTGGGACGGCATCATCCCGGCCCTGAATGCCAAGAAGTTCGACTTCCTGGTCTCCTCGCTGTCCATCACCGATGAACGCAAGCAGGCCGTCGACTTCACCGACCCGTACTACTCCAACAAGCTGCAGTTCATCGCGCCCAAAGCCAACAAAGACTTCAAGACCGACGCGGACTACCTGAAGGGCAAGATCATCGGTGCACAGCGCGCAACGCTGGCCGGTACCTACCTGGAAGACAAACTGCCGGACACCACCGCCAAGCTCTACGACACCCAGGAAAACGCCTACCTCGACCTGACTTCCGGCCGCCTGGACGGGATGCTCGCCGACAAGTACGTGCAGTACGAGTGGCTGAAAAGCAAAGACGGCTCCGCCTACGAATTCAAGGGCGACCCGGTGGTCGAGAGCGACAAGATCGGTATCGCCGTACGCAAAGGCGACCCGCTGCGCGAGCGCTTGAACAAAGCCCTGGCTGAAATCAAGGCCGACGGCACCTACAAGAAGATCAACGACAAGTACTTCCCTTTCAGTATCGAGTGATCCTGAATGGCCTGCCCGGCGTGCTCGCTTGAGTGCGCCGGTCCTGAGCTTTGCCTTGCGAAACGACTAAACCATGAATTTCGACCTCTACGGATTCGGCCCGGCGCTCGCCGCCGGCGCGCTGATGACCGTCAAGCTGGCGCTCACCGCCCTGTGCCTCGGGCTGGTGCTCGGGCTGGCCGGCGCCCTGGCCAAGACTTCCCCGTACAAGCCGCTGCAATGGCTTGGCGGCAGCTACTCCACCCTGGTTCGCGGTATCCCGGAACTGCTGTGGGTCCTGCTGATCTACTTCGGCACGGTCAACCTGATGCGCTCCCTCGGGGAGTTTTTCGGCAACCCCGACCTTTCCCTCAGCGCTTTCGCCGCCGGGGTGATCGCCCTGGGCCTGTGCTTTGGCGCCTACGCCACGGAAGTCTTCCGCGGCGCGATCCTGGCCATTCCCAAGGGCCACCGTGAAGCCGGTGTCGCACTGGGCTTGTCGAAGGTCCGGATCTTCACCCGCTTGATCATGCCGCAGATGTGGCGCATCGCGCTGCCGGGCCTGGGCAACCTGTTCATGATTCTGATGAAGGACACCGCGCTGGTCTCGGTGATCGGCCTGGAAGAAATCATGCGCCACGCGCAGATCGGCGTGACCGTCACCAAGCAGCCCTTCACCTTCTTTATGGTCGCGGCCTTCATGTACCTGGGCCTCACTGTCCTGGCGATGACCGGCATGCACTTCCTGGAAAAACGTGCCGCGCGCGGCTTTGCGAGGAGCACGCAATGAGTGGCGACTACAGCTGGCTGTCGCATTTCGACCTGGGCCTGAACTGGGCCGTGATCATCAAATGGCTGCCGAAACTGGCCCAGGGCGCAACCCTGACCCTGGAGCTGGTGGCCATCGCCGTGATCGCCGGCCTGCTGCTGGCAATCCCGCTGGGCATCGCCCGCTCGTCACGCCTGTGGTACGTGCGCACCCTGCCCTACTGCTACATTTTCTTCTTCCGCGGCACGCCGCTGCTGGTGCAGCTATTCCTGGTGTACTACGGACTGGCACAGTTCGACGCCGTGCGTGAAAGCTTCATGTGGCCGTACCTGCGGGACCCGTTCTGGTGCGCCACCGCCACCATGACGCTGCACACCGCCGCCTATATCGCCGAGATCCTGCGCGGCGCGATCCAGGCCATCCCGCCGGGTGAAATCGAAGCCGCGCGGGCGCTGGGCATGTCCAGGCCCAAGGCGCTGTTCTACATCATCCTGCCGCGTGCCGCGCGCATCGGCCTGCCGGCCTACAGCAACGAAGTGATCCTGATGCTCAAGGCCAGCGCCCTGGCCAGTACCGTGACCCTGCTGGAACTGACCGGCATGGCCCGCACGATCATTGCCCGCACCTACCTGCCGGTGGAGATCTTCTTCGCTGCCGGGTTGTTCTACCTGCTGATGTCCTACGTTTTGGTGCGCTTCTTCAAGCTGCTGGAGCGCTGGTTGCGGGTCGATGCCTGCCAGGGCCGCTGACGCCTTGTTGACGGGTGAGCAACTGCTCGCCCGCTTCCAGGCGCTGGATGTGTTCCTCACCGAACATCAAGGGCTGTGGCGACCACGGCCCTTTACCCATCTGCAATTGCCGTGGGAAACCCAGCATCCCGAACTGGCCCATTGGCTGCGCCAGCGCTCGCTGGCCGAAGCGGAAAGCAGCCATAACCAGCCTCACCACCTGCCGGCGCCTGCGCCTTTCCCTGAGCTGGCCATGCAGTCGCTGAATCTCAGCGCTGTGGATAACTTACCGTCCCGCCCGCTACCCGCCGCCCGTCATCGCCTGAACGTCGATGTACCCGGCCGCAAATGGCAGCAGATCGAAGCCTTCGGTGCCGCGCTGCAATTTCGCCAAACCTCCGAACACTGGCTAGACTGGTGTGCCGGCAAGGGCCACCTCGGCCGCCGCCTGTTGCAACCCGGGCAGCAACTGACCTGCCTGGAATACGACCCGGCCCTCATCGCCTCAGGGCAAGCCCTCAGCGAACACCATCAATTGCCCGTCACCCATCGCCTGCAAGATGTGATGGCCGACGTACAGATCAGCCGCGACCAAACCCCGGTGGCACTGCACGCCTGCGGCGACCTGCATGTGCGCCTGCTCCGGCTGG
>NZ_JACARK010000302.1:0-720 GCF_013386655.1 Pseudomonas sp. K5002
CGCCAGCAGCACCTCCTTGAGGGCGGCGTTGTCCACCACCGGGCCGCGGCTGGCGTTGATCAGCCAGGCACCGGGCTTGAGCTGGTTGAGGCGCTCGCGGTCGAACAAGTGCCAGGTGGAGCCGTTGCCGGATTTGTTCAGCGGCGTGTGCAGACTGATCACATCGCACTGCTCGACGATCTGCTCCAGGCTGACGTAATCACCGTCCTCGGCGATCTGCCGGGGCGGGTCGCACACCAGCACGTTCCAGCCCAACGCCTTGAGCACCTTGACCAGACGCCCGCCGACTTCACCGGCCCCCACCACACCGTAGGTGCGCTGGGCCAGGTCGGCGCCTTCGATCTCGGCCAGGGTCAGCAGGCTGCCCAGTACATAGTCGACCACGCCACGGGCATTGCAGCCGGGGGCGCTGGACCACTGGATGCCGGCGCGCTGGAAGTAATCGAGGTCGAGGTGATCAGTGCCGATGGTGCAGGTGCCGACAAACCGCACCGGCGTGCCTTCGAGCAAGGCACGGGTGACGTTGGTCACCGAACGCACCAGCAGCACATCGGCCTGTTCGATCGTCGCGCGGTCAATGGACCGGCCCGGAACCCGGCGAATCTCGCCGAATCCTTCAAAGAATGCATCGAGCAGCGGGATATTTTCGTCGGCAACAATCAGCATGGCAGGCTCCTTTCGCGGATCAGCAGTGTACAGCGGTTTTCCTTGTGGCGAGGG
>NZ_JACARK010000302.1:791-4221 GCF_013386655.1 Pseudomonas sp. K5002
AAGCTCCCTCGCCACAAAACGCTGCATTTGCGCGGGGATGTGTTTACAAATCCACAACACAGGTTTTTTCCTGACCAACACGTCAAGGCGTAGAATGCGCCGTCCTGCGCTCCCCCTATCGGACATCTGTACGTGAACACTGCCACAACCACCACCGCCCTTTCTCGCCCCGCCCGCGTCAGCCTTGAAGTGCGCAACCTGCTGGCCCTGGCGCTGCCGATCATGATCGGGCAACTGGCGACCACCGCCATGGGGTTCGTCGATGCCGTGATGGCCGGGCGTGTCAGCTCCCGAGACCTGGCGGCGGTCGCCCTGGGCAACTCCATCTGGATCCCGGTGTACCTGCTGATGACCGGCACCCTGTTGGCCACCACGCCGAAAGTCGCCCAGCGCTTTGGTGCCGGCACCCACGGTGAAATCGGCCCGCTGGTGCGCCAGTCGATGTGGCTGGCACTGGTGGTGGGAATTACCGCGCTGCTGTTGCTGATCAGCGCCGAACCGATCCTGCACCTGATGAAGGTCGATCCCGAGTTGATCAAGCCCTGCATGGGCTACCTGCACGGCATCGCTTCGGGCATGCCGGCCATTGCGTTGTATTACGTGCTGCGCTGCTTCAGCGACGGGCTGGGCCGAACGCGGCCGAGCATGGTCATGGGCCTGTGCGGGCTGGCGCTGAATATTCCGCTGAACTATGTGTTCATCTACGGCCACTTCAGCGTGCCGGCCATGGGCGGCATCGGTTGCGGCTGGGCCACGGCGATCGTGATGTGGGTGATGATGCTTGGCCTGGCCGCCTGGACCCGCTGGGCACCGGTGTATCAGAGCAGCGAGCTGTTCAAGCGCTTTGACTGGCCGCAATGGTCGGTGATCAAGCGTGTGTTGAGCATTGGCTTGCCCATCGGGATCGCGGTGTTTGCCGAGTCGAGCATTTTTGCGGTGATCGCTCTGCTGATCGGCAGCCTCGGTGCCACGGTGGTGGCCGGACACCAGATCGCGTTGAACTTCAGTTCGCTGGTGTTCATGATTCCCTATTCCCTGAGCATGGCGGTCACCGTGCGCGTGGGCCAGGCTCTGGGCCGAGGAGAACCCCGTGAGGCGCGCTTTGCCGCAGGTGTCGGAATGGGCACCGCGCTGGTGTATGCCTGCCTGTCCTGCAGCCTGATGCTGCTGTTTCGCGAACAGATCGCCACCATCTACACCCAGGACCCGCTGGTGATCCAGGTGGCGGCGATGCTGATTGTGTTTGCGGCGCTGTTTCAGTTCTCGGACGCGATCCAGGTCACGGCCGCCGGCGCACTACGTGGTTACCAGGATACTCGGGTGACCATGGTGCTGACGCTGTTTGCGTATTGGGGCGTGGGCTTGCCGGTGGGCTACGCGCTGGGGCTGACCGAGTGGCTGGGCGACGCCCGCGGCCCGAGCGGCTTGTGGCAGGGGCTGATCGTGGGCCTGAGCTGTGCCGCGGCGATGTTGGTGATCCGCCTGGTGCGCAGCGCACGCAAGCGGATTCGCCGGGCTTAAGCCGATTTCTTGCGGATCCAGTATAGGTAGGTACCGGCCTGCTCCTGCTGGTCCACCAGTTCATGGTCGAGAAACACGCAGAACTTGGGGATGTCGCGACGGGTCGACGGATCGGTCGCGATCACCTTGAGCAAGCCACCGGGCGCTAGGTCGCGGATGTGCTGGTGCAGCATCATCACTGGCTCCGGGCAGTTGAGGCCGGTGGCGTCGAGGACGGCATCGACGGGTAAATCAGGGGTCAGGCTCATGGTTTACTCCTAAACAGGCCGGCATTTTAACGGTAACGCGGGGCGCCAGGTAGCCAGCGGCGCCCTCGGTTTTTTCGCGAGCAAGCTCGCTCCTACATTGAGCAGCGTTTACCGGGCCTTTGGCTTCTTCACATCCAACCGGCGCAAATGGCAGGTCACTTCTTCACGGTCGTGGTACAGCTGCTTGCAGCCGATCTCCACCCGGATGCCACGTTCCTTGAAGCCTTCCGCGATGCGTTCAAGCAGGCGCTTCACTTCGGCATAACGCTGCTTCATCGGCAACTTCAGGTTGACCACCGCTTCGCGGCAATGTCCCTCGCCGATCCAGGTTTCCAGCAGGGCCGCATTGCGCGCCGGTTTTTCGACGATGTCGCAGACCATCCAGTCCACCGGCTGCTTGGGGGTGTAGATGAAGCCGTCGGCCATCAAGTGCTGCACCAGCCCGGTGTCCATCAGGCTTTCGGCCATCGGGCCGTTGTCGATGGCGGTCACCAGCATGCCACGGTTGACCAGTTGCCAGGTCCAGCCCCCAGGCGCTGCACCGAGGTCGACGCCGGTCATGTCGCTGTGCAGGCGCTCGTCCCACTGATCACGGGGGATAAAGTGGTGCCAGGCCTCTTCCAGCTTCAAGGTCGAGCGGCTTGGCGCGTCCCGCGGGAATTTGAGGCGCGGGATGCCCATCGGCCACATGGCCGAGTTGTTTGACTCGGCCAGGCCCATGAACACTTCGCGGCCGCTCTTGAAGGTCAACAGCAGGCGCGGCTTGCTGGCGTCTTCCACCAGTTTGCCGGCGGCCATCAGCGCCTTGCGCAAGTGAACTTCGAATTTCTTGCAGAAGTTCGACAGCTCCTTGCCGTCATTGGTGTCGACCATTTCCAGCCACAGGCTGCCGCACACCGGGAAATCCCGCAGGTGCGCGAGGATCACGCTGATACGGTCGGTTTCCGGCAAGTCGATGAACACCCCGCGCGCCCACTGCCGCGGGAAGATCAGCTCGGCAAAGCGTTGGCCGCGCATCAGGCGCTGGGCGCCGTCTTCTTCGGTGCAGACAAATTCGGCGCAGGCGCTGCCGGTCTTGGCCTTGGCATAGCCCGAAACGTTCAGGCGTGCGGCGTGTTCCGCGATCTCGGAACAGACTTCGCCTTCAAAACCCGGGCGGCAGTGCATAAAAAGGGTGTTCATCAACTCTCCTGGATCACGGGCTTGCTATAGCGCAATGCCTGTCATGAAAACGCGCGCATGATAGCCGAGTTCGGAACCTTGGACTTATTGATAGAGTCCAGTAATTAGCCAGCTACTTAAAACAGGGCTAATTTGTAAGCTCTGTTCGTCCCGTCAGGTCCGTAGCCGTGCGGACCATAAGGAGTCATGTAATGTCATCCCTTGATAGTCTGAGAACCCTTAAAACCTTACAGATCGACGACAAGACCTATCACTACTTCAGCCTGCCCGAAGCCGCCAAGAGCCTGGGTGATCTGGACAAGCTGCCGATGTCCCTCAAGGTGCTGCTGGAAAACCTGCTGCGCTGGGAAGACGAAAAGACCGTCACCGGCGCCGACCTCAAGGCCATTGCCGCCTGGCTCAAGGAGCGCCGCTCCGACCGCGAGATCCAATACCGCCCCGCCCGGGTGCTGATGCAAGACTTTACCGGCGTGCCCGCC
>NZ_JACARK010000303.1:0-17552 GCF_013386655.1 Pseudomonas sp. K5002
GGCCTGGGTGGCAACGGCCAGCAGCTGCTGGTCACGCAGGCCTTCTTCACGGCGAATGGCGCGCAGTTCTTCCTGGCGGCGCAGCTCTTCCGCCATTCGTGCGGCAAAAAAGGTGATGACCGCCGCCGACAGGGCAAAGCTCAGCCACATGCCGTAGATCTGCAGGTTTTCCCGGGCGATGGGGAAGGTCTGCAACGGGTAGAACTGTGCCAGCAGCAGGGTGTACAGGGTCAGGGCAATACCCGACAGCACCACCGAATAACGCCACGGCAAGGTCACCGCCGCGATGGTCAGTGGCACCAGGTAATAGGACACGAACGGGTTGGTGGAGCCGCCGGAGAAGTACAGCAACACGCTGTGGATAAACAGGTCGCAGGCCAGTTGCAGGGCGTATTCCAGCTCGGTCACAGGCCACGTGGTGCGCAGCCGGATGACGGTAAATACACACAGCACCGTGGAGAAGCCGAGGGTCACGGCCAACTGCAACCAGGGCAGCGGCAGCAGTTTGAACCAATAGGCGAGCCCCACCGAACCGGCCTGTGCGGCCAGCACCAGGGTGCGGATGAACGTCAGGCGCCAAAGGTTCTGGCGGGTGGCGGAAGTCAGTTTTACGGCGGCGAGCATGAGCTCTCCCGATGAGCGCTGCAGGCGGATCGCACGGAGTATAAACGAAGCGACAGCGCTGGCACGGCGTGTGTGGCTCTTTGACGCAGGGGTCAGGATCATGACCGTTCGTCGGCATCCGCCAACTTGTAGCGAATGTGTAAACCCGAAGAACTGAAACCTTGCGTCTACAGTCTTACCGAACACGAACATCTCAAGGAGCTTACATGTCTCGTTTCATTCGCAGTGCAGCCACCCTCACCCTCGGCGCCGCTACCCTCGCCAGCCTGCCGGCCATGGCCGCTGACGAACTGCATTACAACCAGATTTCCCTGCGTGCCGAAGTCAGCCAGGAAGTGGCGCGCGACCAGATGATCGTCACCCTGTACACCGAGTCGCAGAACACCGACCCGGCCAAGCTTGCCGCCGAAATCACCACCACCATGAACAAGGCGCTGGCCCAGGCCCGCGAAGTCAAAGGCGTGACCCTGCGCCAGGGTAGCCGCAACAGCTACCCGATCTACGACAACAAGAACCAGAAAATCACCGGCTGGCGTGAACGCGCTGAGCTGCGCATGGAAAGTGCCGACTTCGCCGCCCTGTCCAAGCTCACCGGCGACATGCTGACCAACCTGAAAATGGACAGCATGGACTTCGCCATCGCCAACCCGACCCGCAAGGCCAGCGAAGATGCCCTGCTTAAAGAAGCGGTCACCGCATTCAAGGCCCGTGCCCAACTGGCCACCGATGCGCTGGGCGGCAAGGGCTACAAGATCGTCAACCTGAACTTCAACACCAACGGTTATCCACAGCCGTATGCACGTGGCGGGATGATGATGAAAGCCGCAGTGATGGATTCGGCACCGACGCCGGAAGTCGAAGCCGGCACCAGCCAGGTCAACATGACCGCAGATGGCGTGATCGAAGTCCAGATGCCTTGATCGAGCGGTACCCCAGTTGCAATGACGCTGCCCACGGGCAGCGTTTTTTTTTGCCGCGGCAAAGGCGCTTCGCCCACCGCGGCGAAACCTCAGGGCGTCGCCGCGTTGCAGGCAGATGACAACAAATCCTGAAACGCACTTCTGAATTCACTTCGGAATCGGTACTCCGGTTTTCGACACTCATGTATACCCCACACGTTGACAGGGATTGCTCTGCGGGTATGTGTCCAAACCACTATCGAGTACCGCATCCATGTCCATTCATTTGTCCCCTTCCCTGCTGAGCACAAATACCCTTTCCCAGCAGCCGGCAGCTTCAATGACGGCGCAGCCCAATCCACAACCCGGCGCTAACGACACCCCCACTTCTAGCCCCGCGCAACCGCGGCAAGTTGAAGCGCCGGCGCCGGGAGACCCGGCCCTGGTCGAGGCCTACAGCGGGGCGATACAGCGCAGGGTCGAAGGCCACCAGCCCGGCCTGGTCAACGTCCCTACCCAGACGGTGCTGGGCCAATGGCTTGAGCTGCATCGTTCGCAGTTGGAACACCCGATTATTCAGGGCTGGATGCGCGAGCAGAACATAGACCCGTCCACCCTGTCGGTCATACCCTCAACCGGCGCCATGTCCGCCAAGGTCAACGGCGTGATGAAAGACTTTACGCTGACCGACGGTTCAGGCTGGGCACAGGTTTGCGGGCCTCTTGTGGCGTCCGCCCAGGTTATCGCCCCCGGCCCCGGCCAGGCATTACGCATACGCTCAGGCGAGAATACGGTGGAGGTCAGTGCGAAAGTGGTCGCGAACTTCTATGGGATACCGCTCCCTACCAACCTCGCGGAAGGCAGAACGCAGCTAAGGCAACTGGAACGCAACCAATCATTCGGCACCATAGCCGCCGATGACCGCCTGCGGCCCGCCCATCTGCGCTCGGCCGAGGCGCTGGAAGCCCAGAAGGCCAATACCGAAGCATTCAATAGCGTTGCACCGCAGAAACTGGCCTATTCAAACCTGGCAAACGGCGTGGCGAACGACTTCCCCAGTGTGCACAACGAAGCCAAACAGTGGGCGAAGGAGCTGATCGAAAAAGCGACCGGGCAAACCAACGTCGACCCCGACAGCCTGTATCTGAATCGCTTCCGCCATGGCCAGAGCGCCTCGCCCGGTACCGCGACGGGCGCGATGCACATGAATGAGGAACCGTTCTATTCCAAACGCCTGCCGGACGCATTGCTGGATAACTTTTCCGAACATGACTGGAACCCCGGCCAAATTGACGCTGAAGCCGGCATCTATACGGCGGGCCCCGGAGAAAGTGCCAAGGGCGGCTATGGTGCCCACAACCAGTTCCCCCTTGCTCCTTCGACGCTGATGCACGAAAGCTGGAAAACCGACTTCCAGGGCCGCATGACCAGCAAAATAAATAACTTCTGGAACACCCACGGGGATGCCTATCGCACCACCCTCAAGGGACAATTCGTCCAACAGGCACGCCAGCAACTGAGCGCCTATGAGGCAAAGGCCCCCGCCGAAAAGAAACTGATGCCGGCCGAACACCAGTTCACCCGGGATGACTATCGCCTGGTCATGAAGGCAGCGTCCAACCTTCCCCAGGCCGAAAACGCGCCACTGACCGTCGACCAACTGAAGGCTGAAGCACCGGCCAAAGACCAGTTGCGCGCCTACCCTTTCGATATCAACGGTTGGGGTTCCAGCGACATCATCCGGTTCGCCGTCCTTGATGACGGCCAGGACAACTACCAGAACAATCGGCGCGACGGCCTGCAGATTCTCTACATTCCCGGTGCCACGCCAGCATTCCTGAGGTTCGCCTCCCTGGACAAAATGGATGAGTGGGTGGTCGAGCAGGCCAAGGACCCGAAAAAGCGCGAGGCCCTGGCGTCGCACTTCTCCAAGCTCGACCGCCAGGACGGCGGCCCACTGGGCAAATCCGGGGTCGACACCTCATTGGCGCATTTGGCCAACGGCGATTGGTCGAAGATGGAGGGCGAGACCATTGATCGCAACCCCGTGCACATCGAGGGTGACGTCTTCAGTCAGATGCGCGACCAGGCCAAGGCGCGGATGACCAGCGATGCGGACATCTCGATCAAATCCAACAGCGAAGTGACCCGGGATACCTGGCTGAATGACGTCTCCACTGCCCTGAAGATATTCGCCCCCATGGCGCCTGGCGGAGCGGCCGCTGCCGCCACCATCGGGGCCTTGGGCGTCACGGAACTGGCGCTAGGCGCGGAAAAAGCCGCATCGGGCGACACCCCGGCAGAACGCAGCGATGGCGCCTGGAAAACCTTCGATGGTGCGCTCAACACCTTGTTTTCGGTGGGTGCGGGCGGGAAGGTCGAAGATCCGTTTGCAGCACCCGGCGAAAACGTGACACGGCTGCCCGGCCAGGGCGGCACACCCAATAGCCTGGGTCGTGACTTGCCTGACCGACTACAGCCTTCCCAGGCGGGCAACATCAGTGGCCATGCCGTAGCGGACGGTGATCAACTGATTGCCAATAGCCCCCCCAACAGCAAGGGTATTTATCAGGTCAAGGACGGTAACGGGGTCGACCAGTGGCTAATCCGGCATACCGACGACACAGGCATCAGCAAGGTGTACGAGATCAAGTCGGACTTCAAACTCAGTGACAACTACGTACAGATCATTGACCCCCTCACCCGCAAGCCGGTGATGACGGTGAACCTTACCGACAGTGGTGAATGGATCCGGGCGAGTGGCCAGGGCGGATGGCCATGGAGCCGAAATTCGTCTTCGTCGTCCTCCATCGACCAACCTTCTCCTTCTCCTTCTTCGTCTTCGTCGTCCTCCTTCGACCACACGCCTCCTGCTTCACCCATTGCGAAAAAATTCGAGGTACCAGGCCTGGAAACCAGCGGAGCCGAAACGATTGATCAATATTTGATATTTGATAACAACGTCAAATATGACACCTCCTTTCAAAACACCCGGCAAGTGGACGGTGTGGTCACCGAAAAAAGATTCCAGGTAACCTGGTCACTGGAAGAGGATAACTTCAGCGTTCTGAACAGCGAAAAAGCCAGGCCCACGCCGCTGGGCGAAAGCGATTACTCCGATAGTTTTGTAAAAGACATACATCGCCTCGAATACTCGGTTACCAATAAACAAAGCCCTGAGCTCAACAGGGTACTCAGTGGTGATGCGGCAACCGAGGAGGGACTTAAAGCGCAAATGCTGCGGCAATTCGAGGAGATTGTTCCCGACCCGATGATGCGCGCACGCATTTCCGAAGTGGCGCACCAAGGCTCAATGGCACCCACTACCCTTTACATGAACAACCCGGAGTCCGGGTTACAAAAGGGGTATTTCCTCAGCGGAGGCACGACTCAGTTCACTATCGACTACGACCCAGGCAATGCCACCGCGAAGGTCACCGTTATTTCTAAAAACCCCATCTCGAACCCGGATAAGGATATCGCCGCCGTTCCCGGCGCAGAGATCACGACCCAGCGAACCTTTACCATAAGAGAGACCAATGAAATTGGGGAGGACAACAATCCCTACATTATCGACAAACATGCCCCGACCACCCTTCGATTTTCAGTTTTAGCCGATCTTCAAAACCCACAGGAACCGATTGCAGGTTAACAGGCACCGCACCTGACTCCCTGCCCTGCCTGATCCCCCTGAACGGCGGTAACTCCGGTGACCGCCGTTCTCGTTCGCGTAGCGTTCACCTGCCATTTCAAGGAGCAGGACTGCAATGCCGCTGCCTTCGGGCAGCATTTTTTTGCCTGGCACTTAATTCAAGAAGTTTCAGCGGTAATAACCGGTTACCAGCTTCAGAAAATGCTTAATCGCCGGGCGTCTGCTGGTCCGGACACATTGAAGTGCGTTGGTGATAAATCTTTTCAACTTATAACCCGTGCAATGGACAACTACATCCTCACCCTCAACGAACGGAACACGCCTGGACGCTGCACCACTCATGGCGTAGATCACCGTACTCCTCATCCACAGTTTATGGCGGCGCAGATGCGTGCAATCAACATCCAGCCAGGTAATCTGAAATGACAAGCTCAGTTCAACTTAACATTGTCCATTACCCAAAAACACCGCTACCCGGTACGACTCAAGAACAACGTACCGAGGCGCTGGAACGGATACCGCCAACGCCATTGAAGAGTACCGATATTTATGAAACGGACAACGTTGGCACTGCCGCCAGGAACGAGTCTGATATCTACAAGGCAACCATTTACGGACCCGACTTTGTTCACGCGCCAGGCGATGGGTATATCTACAATGAGCGAGAGGCTCATATCGATGCCTATGCCAATCGTGTAAAGACGCAGATCGAAAATATAGAAAGTGGCACTGAAGGCGAACGAAACGTCAAGTTCCAGAACGTGCGCCTGTTCATGGACCCCGCAGGATACTTCAGTGGGGGTTTATTGGCAGCCGGGTTCGACCCGCATGAAAAGTTCACGGTAACGTTCAATACCTATGTCGGTATGGGCACAGCACAAAATCTCTCTGATACCCAGACACACACTTATTTCGCATGGGAAATTGCAGCGGGTGCTCTAGCGCACGACAGACCCGCACGTGGTGGGGTTTTAAATTTTCCTGAAATGGAAATAGAAAAAAAAGACCGGACAAAAATCAATGATTTGGAAGCGTTCGGCCGACAACTTCAAGCTCGCTGGGAGAAAGACATAGCCGCGCCGATGCGCGAGGGCTCCGGAACAATAGCAGAGCGATCGGGAAAAGCAGACGCCTATGTAACACGGGGCACGTTGCTGAGCCTTCGTAGTGACACGGAAAATTTCGCAAGGTTAAGCCCTGCCGGCCAGGAAGCGGTGAATCGCACGCTGGACAAGAATGGGCAAGTGATTATCCCCAATATTTACGGCTACCCCATGAGCGGGTATGCCTTTATCCCCTACACGCCTTACGATGGCAATCCCGCCAATCGCCCCAATCAGGGAGTCATGATCGACTTGAAGAACGGCGCTGTCCGCGAGATAAAAGGCGATGAAGAATTTGCGAACTGGGCCAAAGACAATCGTGATGAATTGATGCGCCGTTTCAATACCGGTGATATGCAAGGGGGACACAATGCCCACTGGCCACCGGCCGGGGCGGTGCTCGACAGCCTCATCCAGGATAATCGGTCGCGATATCCGGGGTACGAACACTGGTACAAAGATAAATCCGTGCCGGTACGAGAGCTATTCAACTACACCGAATCGCGAAAAGCAGGTTATGGGCTGCAATTTGGCGATCTGAACAAAGGTATCGCCCCCCACTATCAGGAGCAGAACGCCAACAATGCGGTGTGGGCCGACCAGACGGATGTGTTTGGTGCCTCGCAGCAAGCCTGGAAGTCGGTGAAAGACACCTGGGGCAAAACCTTTGGTAATCTGCCCATTGTTGGCAATATAGGCAATATCGTGTTTGGCGTGCATGACAGCCTCTATGGCAAGACCGCAGGCGAGCGCACAGGGGGAACTGCTGCGGCCGTCATCTCAAGCCTGATGCTGGCACACGAAGTTGCACCCGGTTTGGTCGAGGCGAGCCTGGGTGAAACTCCGATTACGTTCAACTCCACCGTTACTGAAGACTACCGCTGGAACTATAATTCGCAGAAGAGCGAATTTGAGCTGACACGCGTTTCGAAAGTATCCGGCGATAGTCATCCGGACCCGTCTTTAAATGAAATTGAGTCGAGTGGACCAGAGGCCCCCCCGGCATCTATCAACGTAGACGGCGTCGAACTGCCGCCCCTGAAAACGGTTAAAAATCTGCCGGTCGGCGAAGCCCTTTTTTCTACTGCTGAAAAAACCAGTATTCTCAGTGGAGAAATAGATAGCCTGAACACTATCAACGATAAACTTTACACGTTCGTGGATGTGAACAAACAAGGTTCGGCCCAGCGATTGAACATACTGGTACACGGTAAAGTCGATGAGACTACCGGGGTCGCAAAAGTTTCTTATGATGGAAAGCTCAATAGTCCGGAAGAATTGCTGGATACGCTTCACAGCAAAGGGATCCATCCGGAAGAGTTCGACAACGTGCGCCTGCTGTCATGTGACTCCGCAACCGGTGGGGATGCTTCGTTTGCCGCTCAATTCCAAAAGTTGATTGGCCGCCCTGTCAAAGGTTATAGCGGTACCTTGACCGCCAACCTGTCCCCGGAACAAGTAAAAGCAGCCATTGATAAAGTAGAACACCTCTACCTGGAGAACTTATCCGCACAAAAAATCCCGATCACCGACAACGTCCGTACCGCAGTAAGAGCTCAGGCTGAACAGTATGTCAGCGAAGAAATGGCGCGAATCAAGAAATTCAAGCCGTCAAAGAACAACCCGTACTGGAATCCGTTCAAGTGGTGGGCGTTCACTTATAAACCCGAACACTTTCCGGCCAAATCGTAGCGACCTGGAATAGCCGAATCCCGGAGACACTGGGGCCTCGCATGCTTATCTCTACCTGAGTGACAAGAACGGCGGTAACCTCGGTGACTGCCGTTTTCGTTCGGGCACTATTTGCCTGCCACTTCAGGGGTCTCCATGGAAAGAATCACCTTAAAACCGCTGCTCCTTGCTGCCGGCCTGCTGGCATTCATGCCCATGGCCCAGGCAGCCAGCACCCTGGTCTACTGCTCCGAAGCCAGCCCTGCCGGCTTCGACCCCAGCCAGTACACCAGCGGCACCGATTTCGATGCCTCCGCCGAAACCGTGTTCAACCGCCTGACCCAGTTCAAGCGTGGCGGCACTGAAGTCGAACCCGGCCTGGCAACCAATTGGGACGTGTCCAAAGACGGCCTGATGTATACCTTCCACCTGCGCGATGGCGTCAAGTTCCACACCACCGACTATTTCACCCCGACCCGTGATTTCAACGCCGACGACGTGCTCTTCACCTTCCAGCGCCTGCTGGATCCCGAGACCCCGTTCCGCAAGGCCTATCCATCGGAGTCGCCCTACTTCACCGACATGGGCTTGAACACCACGATCAAGAGCGTCGAAAAACTCGACGAGCACACCGTGCGCTTCAACCTGAACAACGTTGACGCCTCCTTCGTGCAGAACCTGGCCATGAGCTTCGCCTCGGTGCAGTCCGCCGAATATGCCGCGCAGTTGCTCAAGGAAGGCAAGGCCGCGGACATCAATCAGAAACCGGTGGGCACCGGGCCATTTGTGTTCAAGCGTTACCAGAAGGATTCGCAGATTCGCTACAGCGCCAATAAACAGTATTGGAAGCCCGAAGATGTGAAGCTCGACAACCTGGTGTTCTCGATCACCCCGGACGCCGCCGTGCGCCTGCAAAAGCTCAAGGCCGGCGAGTGCCAGGTCAGCGGTTACCCGCGCCCTTCCGACATCGAAGTGATGAAGCAAGACCCCAACCTGCGGGTTCTTCAGCAAGCCGGCTTCAACCTGGGCTTTCTCGCCTACAACGTGACCCACCCGCCCCTGGACCAGCTCAAGGTGCGCCAGGCGCTGGACATGGCCATCGACAAGCCGGCAATTATCAAGGCGGTGTACCAGAGCGCCGGACAATTGGCGCAGAACGCCCTGCCTCCGGCCCAGTGGTCTTATGACCCGACAATCAAGGACGCGCCCTACGATCCGGCCAAGGCGCGGGCGCTACTAAAAGAAGCAGGGGTTGCACCAGGTACCACCCTCAACCTGTGGGCGATGACCGTACAACGCGCGTCGAATCCCAATGCCCGGATGTCGGCGCAGATGATCCAGCAGGATTGGGAAAAGATTGGCATCAAGGCCAATATCGTCAGCTATGAGTGGGGCGAGTACATCAAACGCGCCAAAGCCGGCGAGCACGACGTGATGATCTACGGCTGGACCGGCGACAACGGCGACCCGGATAACTGGCTGGGCGTGCTCTACAGTTGTGCCGCGGTGAAGGGCAGCAACTATGCAAAATGGTGTAACCCGGCCTACGACAAACTGGTACAGCAGGCCAAGGTCAGCAGCGACCGCGAGCGGCGCATCAAGTGGTATCAACAGGCACAAAAAATCCTTAAGGAACAAGTACCTATAACGCCTATCGCAAACTCGACGGTTTTCCAGCCCCTGCGAAAGGAAGTGCAGGACTTCAAGATCAGTCCTTTTGGACTCACTCCCTTCTACGGCGTCAGTCTGAATAAGTAACAGCCGCGCCCCAACCGAGTGCGCCAGACGCCTCGGTTGGGCATTCCTGGTGCAGCCCTCGCACCGAAAAAAACCCTCAAAAGTGCGTAAATGTGTCTGAACTTACACATATGCGACATTCGTGTACGTTCGTACCACTGTTTAGCCGTTGTAGGCTCTCAACATCTTGCATTGGGTATGGGCCCTGCATAAGTATCCGCAGGTCGACTCACGAGGTCGCCCTCACTACCAAAAATGACAACAAATCATGAGGCCAACATGCTTAAACACGCAGTCATTCCGTTATTAGTCAGCGCCGGTTTAATGGCTGCTGCACCTTTCGCCCAAGCGGCGAGCAACCTGGTGTTCTGCTCCGAAGGGAGCCCGGCCGGTTTTGATCCAGGCCAGTACACCACCGGAACAGACTTCGATGCTTCGGCCGAAACCATGTTCAACCGTCTGACCCAGTTCGAGCGCGGCGGCACCGCTGTTGTTCCTGGGCTCGCCACGACCTGGGACGTTTCCCCGGATGGCCTGACGTACACCTTCCACCTGCGTGAAGGCGTCAAGTTCCACACCACCCCGTACTTCAAGCCAACTCGTGAATTCACGGCTGACGACGTACTGTTCACCTTCAACCGGATGATCAATAAAGACGATCCGTTCCGTAAAGCCTACCCGACCGAGTTCCCGTACTTCACGGACATGGGTATGGACACCAACATCAAGAACATTGAGAAAGTCGATGACCACACCGTCAAGTTCACCCTTGGCACCGTGGACGCCGCCTTCATCCAGAACCTGGCAATGAGCTTCGCCTCCATCCAGTCGGCTGAATACGCCGCCCAGCTGTTGAAGGAAGGCAAGGCACAGGACATCAACCAGAAGCCAATCGGCACTGGCCCGTTCGTGTTCAAGAGCTACCAGAAAGACTCCAACATCCGTTACACCGGCAACAAGGATTACTGGAAACCTGAAGACGTGAAGATCGACAACCTGATCTTCGCCATCACTACCGACCCGTCGGTGCGTATCCAGAAGCTGAAGAAAAACGAATGCCAGGTGACCCTGTTCCCACGTCCGGCCGACCTCAAGGCGCTGGGTGAAGACAAGGACCTGAAACTGCCGCACCAAGCCGGTTTCAACCTGGGCTACATCGCCTACAACGTAATGCCGGTCCTCAAGGGCCAGACCGCGCCTAACCCGCTGTCCGACCTGCGCGTGCGTGAGGCCCTGGACATGTCGGTGAACAAGCAGCAGATCATCGACTCGGTGTACCAGGGCGCAGGCCAACTGGCTGTCAACGCCATGCCGCCAACCCAGTGGTCCTATGACACCACCATCAAGGATGCGCCGTTTGATGTGACCAAAGCCAAGGCTCTGCTCAAGGAAGCCGGCGTCAAGGAAGGCACCGAGATCACCCTGTGGGCGATGCCGGTCCAGCGTCCGTACAACCCGAACGCCAAGCTGATGGCCGAGATGCTGCAGAACGACTGGAAACAGATCGGCCTGAAAGTGAACATCGTCAGCTATGAGTGGGGCGAGTACATCAAGCGTTCCAAAGGCGGCGAGAACCAAGCCATGATCATTGGCTGGAGCGGCGACAATGGTGACCCGGACAACTGGCTGAACGTGCTGTTCGGCTGCGATTCCCTGGCCGGCAACAACTTCTCCAAGTGGTGCGACAAGAAATTCGACGGCATCGTGAAAGAAGCCAAGGCGACTTCCGACGTAGCCAAACGCACCGAGCTGTACAAGCAGGCGCAACATATCCTCAAAGATGCAGTCCCGATGACACCTATCGCGCACTCGACGGTGTATCAACCCATGCGCAACAACGTGCAGGACTTCAAGATCAGCCCATTTGGCTTGAACTCCTTCTACGGCGTGAGCGTAAGCGGCAAGTAAGGATCTCTGGCGGCGACGTTTCATAACGTCGCCGTTATTGCATCCGCCAAGACCGTAGGAAACAGACCACCTCCGCACACGCTGCCGTCCTACGGCAGCTAACTGCGAATCGCGGCTCCGTTACCTACAAGGTCTGTCAGATTCGTTGCATTTACTGCCTGGCTCCCGACCCATAACGTCGTGGTACGGCAGACGCATCGTCTCTGTAGGGCAACTGCCGTTGTGGGATCAGTGTTGTCGCAAGGTCGTGAATGACCTTGCGATTGCTCACTGACGAAAACAACAAACAAGGATCGGGATTGTTATGCGCCATACCACCGTTCTATCCGCGATATTTGGCACCAGCCTGCTGGCTGTGGCCTCGATGGGCCAGGCTGCCGAGAAAAAGAGCCTGGTGTTTTGCTCCGAAGGCAGCCCGGCGGGCTTCGACACCGCGCAATACACGACGGCCACCGATAACGACGCCGCCGAGCCTATCTACAACCGCTTGGCCGAGTTTGAAAAAGGCGCGACCAATGTCGTACCGGGCCTGGCAACCCGTTGGGATATTTCCGAAGACGGCCTGACCTATACCTTCCACCTGCGTGAAGGGGTGAAATTCCACGGCAACAAGGACTTCAAGCCGACGCGCGACTTCAACGCCGACGACGTGCTGTTCACCTTCAATCGCATGCTTGACCCCGAACACCCGTTCCGCAAGGCCTACCCCACCGAGTTTCCGTACTTCAACGGGATGAGCCTGAACAAGAATATCGCCAAGGTCGAGAAAACCGACCCGCACACCGTGGTGATGACCCTGAACACGGTCGACGCCGCGTTTATCCAGAACATCGCCATGAGCTTCGCCTCGATCCTGTCGGCTGAATACGCCGACCATTTGCTCAAGGTCGGCAAGCCCAGCGACATCAACCAGAAGCCGATCGGCACCGGGCCGTTCGTGTTCCAGCGCTACCAGAAAGACTCGCAGATTCGCTACACCGGCAACAAACAGTACTGGGACCCGAGCCGCGTGAAGCTCGACCAGCTGATTTTTGCGATCAACACCGACGCCTCGGTACGGGTGCAAAAGCTCAAGGCCGGCGAATGCCAGATCACCCTGCACCCGCGCCCGGCCGACGTCGAAGCCCTGAAGGCCGACCCGAAGCTGCAACTGCTGACCAAGCCAGGCTTTAACCTCGGCTACATCGCCTATAACGTGCGGCACAAGCCCTTCGACCAGCTCGAAGTGCGCCAGGCCCTGGACATGGCGGTGAACAAGCAGAGCATCCTCAACGCCGTGTACCAGGGCGCGGGGCAACTGGCGGTCAACGCCATGCCGCCGACCCAGTGGTCTTACGACGACACCATCAAGGACGCCGCCTACAACCCGGAAAAAGCCAAGGAACTGCTCAAGGCTGCCGGCGTGAAGGAAGGTACCGAGATCACCCTGTGGGCGATGCCGGTACAACGGCCGTACAACCCCAACGCCAAGCTGATGGCCGAAATGCTGCAAAGCGATTGGGCAAAGATTGGCCTCAAGGTCAAGATCGTCAGCTATGAATGGGGCGAGTACATCAAGCGCACCAAGAATGGCGAGCATGACATCAGCCTGATCGGCTGGACCGGCGACAACGGTGACCCGGACAACTGGCTGGGCACCCTCTACAGCTGCGACGCCATCGGCGGGAACAACTACTCCATGTGGTGTGACCCGGCGTACGACAAGCTGATCAAGCAAGCCAAGGTCGTCACCGACCGCGAACAAAGGACTGTTCTATACAAACAGGCGCAGCAACTGCTCAAGCAGCAGGTGCCGATCACGCCAGTCGCCCACTCGACGGTCAACCAGCCGTTAAGCGCCAAAGTCGAAGGTTTCAAAGTGAGCCCCTTCGGCCGCAACGTGTTCTCGGGCGTCAGCATCAACCCATAAAAAGATAACCGGATTGCGCAGGGCGAGCATTCGCCTTGCTGCAAACGTGCAGCCTTATTTCGGGTTTTACCCATGGGCAAACGTTTGCAAAGGCTTGAACGAGTTACACACCCAATAGCCGGTTCACCTAAAAAGACCGGCATTAAAAAGAGAACCAAAGGAGCTTCACCCATGAAACTGAGCAGCACCGCGCTACTGGCCCTGGCCATCAGCAGCATCACGGCTAACGCCTACGCTGATCCTGCAAGCCAGGACTTCGTTCCAACCACACTGGCCGGCACCAGCGCCCAAAGCGAGGCCAAAGGCTTTATCGATGGCGCAAGCCTGGGCGGTACAACCCGTAACTGGTTCTCCAACGAACAACGCTTCCGTGGCAGCAAGTTCACTTACCAGAAGCACGGCGAAGCCCGTACTGACAACTACCGTACCAACTGGGTGCAAGGCACCATCCTCAACGCTACCTCGGGTTTCACCCAAGGCACCGTTGGCGTGAGCACTGAAGTGGCGGTCTACAACGCTCTGGTCCTGGACCGCAGCAAGCGCGACATCAAGGGCGGCTCCAACCGTACCCTGGCCGACTCCGACGGCGACGCTGTAGACCAGTGGAGCAAACTGGGCCTGGCCAACGTCAAGTTCCGTGTCTCGAACACCACCTTGACCGCCGGTCGCCAGAACTTCAGCAGCGGCATCATCGACACCATCGGTAACCGTGCGCTGCCTTCGAGCTTCGAAGGTGTGAGCTTCAACAGCGAAGAGTTCAGCAACCTGTCCTTCCAGGGCGGCGTGTTCGACCGCGTTTCGCCACGGACCGAGCAGAGCCTGTCGAAATTCCGTACTGAATACGGCAATGGTCGCCAGGAAACCGACAAGGTCAACACCCTGGGCGTCAACTACCAGCCGTTCAAGAGCCTGAAGACCAGCCTGTTCGCCGCTAACGTGGAAGACTTCTGGAACCAGTACTACTTCGGTGCTACCCACGAGCTGGGTGACAGCCAGACCCTGTCCCTGACCACGGGCCTGAACTACTACAAGACCGTCGACGAAGGCAAAAAGTTGATGGGCAAGATCGACAACGATACCTACTCGCTGTCGTTCGGCCTGACCCACCAGGCTCACAGCCTGACCTTCTCCTACCAGGCCGTGAACGGCGACGAGTACTTCGACTACCTGCACGAAACCAACGGCATCTACCTGGCCAACTCCCTGACGTCCGACTTCAACGGTCCGAACGAGAAGTCCTTCCAGATCGCCTACGGCATCAACATGGCCGAATACGGCGTGCCGGGCCTGAAGTTCAACGTCTACTCGGCACGTGGCTGGGGTATCGACGGTACTCACTACACCGGCGACGGCGGCCGCGCTGGCTTTGCCTACAACGGCATTCAGGCCCAGGACGGCGAGAAGCACCAGGAATACGGTGTAGGCGCGGCTTACGCGATCCAGAGCGGCGCACTCAAGGCCACCACCATTCGTGGTACCTACGTGACTCACCGTGCCAGCGCCAACCAGGCTGACGGCAACCTGCGTGAGTTCCGCCTGGTGACCACCATCCCGTTCAACATTCTTTAATCAGCGCCAGGTCGGCGGCGGGCTCAGGACGAGCCCGCCGCCTACGCTTGTCTGGTCCAATCGATTGCAGAGGGCTCTTAGATGAAAATGCTCCCGTTACAAGCCGCCATTGCCGCTGCGCTGTTGAGCGTTGCTGTCGGCATCTCGGCCAAACCGTTGGTCGTCTGCACCGAAGCCAGCCCGGAAGGCTTCGATCCGGTCCTGTACACCACGGCTGTCACCGCCGACGCCGCGGCCGAAACCATCTTCAACCGCCTGGTGGACTTCAAGCCCGGCACCACCGAAGTGATCCCGGCACTGGCCAAAGACCTGCCCGAGATCAGCGCCGATGGCCTGACCTACACCTTTCACCTGCGTGACGACATCAAGTTCCACACCACCGACTACTTCAAACCCACGCGCAACATGAACGCCGACGACGTGCTTTGGAGCTTCCAGCGCCAGCTGGACCCGAATCACCCGTGGCACAAAAAGTCCAACGTGGGCTACCCATACTTTGAAAGCATGGGCTTCAAGGAGCTGCTCAAGAGCGTAGAGAAGACCGATGACCACACCGTGGTCTTCACCCTGACCCGCCCTGAAGCACCGTTCCTGGCCGACCTGGCCATGGCGTTTTCCTCGATTCACTCCGCCGAATACGCCGACCAGTTGCTCAAGTCCGGCAAGACCGATGACCTGAACGCCAAGCCCATCGGCACCGGCCCGTTCATCTTCACCCGCTACGCCAAAGACGCCCAAGTGCGCTTCAAGGCCAACCCGGACTACTTCCGTGGCAAGCCGCCGGCTGACCCGCTGATCCTGGCCATCACCACCGACAACAACGTGCGCCTGCAAAAGCTCAAGGCCAACGAATGCCAGATCGCGCTGTATCCGAAACCGGATGACGTGCCGAGCATGAAGGCCGACCCGAACCTGAAGGTGGCGGAACTGGCGGCGATGACCACCGCCTACACCGCCATGAACACCACCCACAAGTACATGAGCGACGCGCGGGTGCGTCACGCGATCAACATCGCGTTCGACAAGAAGGGCTACAACGAATCCCTGTACGGCAAAGGCAACGCGGTCGACGCCACCGGCCCGTACCCGCCAACCCTGCTGGGTTTCAGCGACAAGCTGAAAAACCCGCCCCGCGACCTCGACAAGGCCCGCGCCCTGCTCAAGGAAGCCGGCGTACCGGAAGGCACCGAGTTCACCCTGTTCACCCGCAACGGCGGCGGCCCGACCAACCCCAACCCAATGCTCGGCGCCCAGCGCATGCAGGCGGATCTGGCGCAGATCGGCCTGAAAGTGAACATCAAGGTCATGGAATGGGGCGAAATGCTCAAGCGCGCCAAGAATGGCGAACATGACATGGTCTCCGCCGGCTGGGCGGGGGATAACGGGGACCCGGATAACTTCCTCACCCCGAACTTGAGTTGCGATGCAGCGAAAAACGGCGAAAACTACGCCCGCTGGTGTAACAAGGAGTTTCAAGACTTGATCGACAAGGCGCGCGCCATCGCTGAACCCACCCAGCGCGCTGCACTCTATGAACAAGCAATGGACGTTTTCGACAAGGACCAACCATGGATTCCCATGGCTTACCCGAAAATGTTCACCGCCATGCGTAAAAACGTCGAGGGTTATACCCAAAGCCCTCTGACCACAAATAACTTCGCCACCACCCAGGTGAAGTAGATAAGAGACGCTCGGCACCGTCGACATTGACGGTGCCGAACCTGCCTAACCGGCTGATTGAGGTACACAACAAGATGTTTAGTTTTATTGCCCGCCGATTGGGGTTATTGATCCCCACGTTTTTCGGCATCACCTTGCTGACCTTCGCGTTGATTCGCATGATCCCTGGCGACCCCGTCGAAGTCATGATGGGCGAACGACGAGTCGACCCCGAGATGCACGCTCAGGCAATGGAACGCCTTGGTCTGAATAAACCGCTCTACGCGCAATACCTGGATTATGTCGGCAAGCTCGCCCACGGCGACCTCGGCGAATCCCTGCGCACCCGTACCAGCGTGTGGACTGAATTCACCGCCCTTTTCCCTGCGACCCTGGAACTGTCCATGGCCGCCCTGTTGTTCGCCGGCATCCTGGGGCTGTTAGCCGGGGTGATAGCGGCCTTGAAGCGAGGATCCCTGTTCGACCATGGGGTGATGGGCATCTCCCTGGCGGGATATTCGATGCCGATCTTCTGGTGGGGCCTGATCCTGATCATGTTCTTTTCCGTCAGCCTGGGCTGGACGCCAGTCTCCGGACGGATCGACCTGCTCTACGACATCGAGCCGCGCACCGGCTTCATGCTGATCGACACCCTGCTGGCCGACGAGCCAGACGCATTCTGGGACGCGTTGCACCACCTGATCCTGCCGGCCATCGTGCTCGGCACCATCCCGCTGGCTGTTATCGCGCGGATGACCCGTTCGTCGATGCTCGAAGTACTGCGCGAAGACTACATCCGCACCGCCAAGGCCAAGGGCCTG
>NZ_JACARK010000304.1:0-2929 GCF_013386655.1 Pseudomonas sp. K5002
GATGGTGGGCCTGGTGTTGCTGTGGCGCCTGCGGTTTCGTCACCTGGGAATCTGGTGGCCGCTGTTGCTGGCGCTGGACGCGGTGCTGATCCTCGAACCGTTGGCCAGCCTGCAGCCGGGGTTCTGGCTGTCTTTTGCGGCTGTTGCGGTGCTGATTTTGGCGTTCAGTGGCCGATTGGGCCCCTGGCCCTTGTGGCAAGCCTGGACCCGCGCCCAATGGATGATTGCCATCGGCCTGTTTCCGCTGCTGCTGGTGCTCGGCCTGCCTATCAGCCTGAGCGGGCCGCTGGCCAACCTGGTTGCGGTGCCGTGGATCAGCCTGGTGGTGCTGCCCCTGGCCTTGCTGGGTACGGTGTTATTGCCGCTGCCTTATATAGGAGAGGGGTTGTTATGGCTGGCGGGCGGCACACTGGACGGGCTGTTCAAGGCCTTGGCGCTGCTGGCGCAGTACTTGCCGGCCTGGATACCGGCGCAAGTGCCCATTGGCTATTGGCTGGTGAGCCTGCTGGGGGCGGTGCTGTTATTGCTGCCCAAGGGCGTCCCGTTTCGGCTGCTGGGGTGGCCGATGTTGCTGCTGGCAGTGTTCCCGCCGCGGGAGTCGATACCTCATGGGCTGGTCGAGGTGGTGCAACTGGATGTCGGCCAGGGGTTGGCGATCATCCTGCGTACCCGCAACCATGTACTGCTGTATGACGCCGGGCCGCGCTCCGGTGAGTTCGATCTTGGCGCGCGTGTCGTATTGCCTGCGTTGCGCAAGCTGGGGGTCGCAGAGCTGGACGTGATGCTGCTCAGTCATGCCGATGCCGATCATGCCGGCGGCGCGTTGGCCGTCGCCCAAGGGTTGCCGGTCAAGCGTGTGGTGGGCGGTGAGACGGCACGGCTGCCGGCCTCGCTCGGTACCCAAGCGTGTGTCAGCGGCGAGCAGTGGGAGTGGGACGGCGTGAGGTTCGAGCTATGGCAATGGCCTGATGCGACGGACGGTAACCAGATGTCCTGCGTGTTGCGGGTGCAGGCCAATGGCGAGCGCTTGTTGCTGACCGGGGATATTGACCATGACGCCGAGCGGGCATTGCTGGCCACTCCCATGGGCGCTCCTGTCGATTGGCTGCAAGCGCCGCACCACGGCAGCCGCAGCTCGTCGTCATGGGCCTTTCTACAGCGCCTGGCACCCAAGGCCGTGTTGATTTCCCGGGGGCGCAGCAATGGATTTGGCCACCCGCATCCACAGGTGCTGGAGCGTTACCAGGCCATGGGCAGCGCGATTTATGACAGTGCCGAGCAAGGCGCACTCCGCCTGCAACTGGGCACCTTCCAGCCGCCGATGGCCGCGCGCAGCCAGCGGCGTTTCTGGCGCGAGCGCCCGTCGCAA
Organism: Pseudomonas sp. K5002; assembly: GCF_013386655.1. NCBI lineage: Bacteria > Pseudomonadati > Pseudomonadota > Gammaproteobacteria > Pseudomonadales > Pseudomonadaceae > Pseudomonas > Pseudomonas sp. K5002. The sequence goes on from NZ_JACARK010000304.1 coordinate 1,370, forward strand.
AACAGCGTTACCAAAGACCGGCCCCTGCGTCAGGATGCTCTGGGGCAGGCCAGCCCTTCCACCGGACCCTTATGGTAAAGTGGCGCACTTTTTCGAGGGGACATTCACTGTGTGGGAATTGGTCAAATCCGGCGGCTGGATGATGTTGCCGATCATTTTGAGTTCCATCGCCGCACTCGGCATCATCGCCGAACGCCTATGGACCCTGCGTGCCAGCCGTGTAACGCCTGACCACCTGCTGGGCCAGGTCTGGGGCTGGATCAAGAACAAGCAGCTCGACAAGACAAAGCTCAAGGAACTGCGCGCCAACTCGCCCCTGGGTGAAATCCTCGCCGCCGGCCTCGCCAACTCCAAGCACGGTCGCGAGATCATGAAGGAGTGCATCGAAGAGGCCGCCGCCCGGGTCATCCATGAGCTGGAGCGCTACATCAATGCCCTGGGCACCATCGCCGCCATGGCACCGTTGCTCGGCCTGCTCGGTACGGTGCTGGGCATGATCGATATTTTCAGCTCATTCATGGGGTCGGGCATGACCACCAACGCCGCAGTGCTGGCCGGTGGTATTTCCAAGGCCTTGATCACCACGGCGGCGGGCCTGATGGTCGGTATTCCTTCGGTGTTCTTCCACCGTTTCCTGCAACGGCGCATCGACGAACTGGTGGTGGGCATGGAGCAGGAAGCCATCAAGCTGGTGGAAGTGGTACAGGGCGACCGTGACGTAGACCTGGTTGAGGGCAACGCGTGAAATTTCGTCGCAAGCAACGGGAAAACGTCGATATCAACCTGGCGTCGTTGATCGACGTGGTGTTTATCCTGCTGCTGTTTTTTGTCGTCACCACCACCTTTACCCGGGAAACCCAGCTGCGCGTCGACCTGCCGGAAGCCGTCAGCGGTTCGCCGGCGGAAGACCAGCAGGCCAAGCAACTGGACATCGCCATCAGCGCCGATGGCGTGTTCTCGGTGAATAACCAGTTGCTGGAGAAAAACGACCTGGCCAGCCTGATGGAAGCGCTGCAAAAAGAGTCTGGTGGGGACACTAACTTGCCACTGTCCATCAGCGCCGATGGCAACACCAAGCACCAGGCCGTGATCACGGCGATGGACGCTGCCGGCAAGCTCGGCTTCAGCCATTTGCGCATGACCACCGTCGAGGCGGCGAGCCAACCCTGATGGCCATGACTGATCGTTTGCTCAAGGCCTGGTACGAAGGCCATCCTGCACTTGCGTTATTGCAGCCGCTGGAATCCCTCTATCGCCGGGTGGTGCAGCGCAAACGCGCGCGGTTCCTGGCGGGCGAGGGCGAGATCTATCAGTCGCCGGTGCCGGTCGTGGTGGTAGGCAATATCACGGTGGGTGGCACCGGCAAGACGCCCATGATTCTCTGGCTGATCGACCATTGCCAGCGCAGCGGTTTGCGCGTCGGTGTGGTCAGCCGCGGTTATGGCGCCAAGCCGCCACAGTTTCCATGGCGCGTAGAGGCCGATCAAACCGCTGCGGTGGCGGGGGACGAACCCTTGCTGATCGTGCAGCGCAGCGGCGTGCCGCTGATGATCGACCCCG
>NZ_JACARK010000305.1:0-2512 GCF_013386655.1 Pseudomonas sp. K5002
CCGAGATGGCCGCCTGCGGTTTGGGCATGGGCGGCTTCGGCGCGTCCCGTGCGTTGTCGACCCGCAATGACGAGCCGACCCGTGCCAGTCGTCCGTGGGACAAGGGCCGTGACGGTTTTGTTCTGGCCGACGGTGCCGGTGCGCTGGTACTCGAAGAGCTGGAGCACGCGAAGGCCCGTGGCGCCACCATCTACGCCGAGCTGATTGGTTTCGGCATGAGCGGTGATGCGTACCACATGACCTCGCCTCCGTCGGACGGCGCGGGTGCTGCACGCTGCATCACCAATGCGTTGCGTGATGCCAAGGTCAACGTTGACCAGGTGCAGTACATCAATGCCCATGGCACTTCGACCCCGACCGGCGACCTGGCGGAAGCCGAGGCCATCAAGTCGGTGTTCGGCGAGCATGCCTACAAGCTGGCGGTCAGTTCCACCAAGTCCATGACCGGGCACCTGTTGGGTGCGGCGGGCGCGGTCGAGGCAATCTTCAGCGTGCTGGCCATCAAGGATCAGGTCGCTCCGCCGACCATCAACCTCGATGAACCGGATGAAGGCTGCGACCTGAACTTCGTGCCTCACGAGCCGCAGAAGATGCCGATCGACGTGGTGCTGTCCAACTCGTTCGGTTTTGGTGGTACCAACGGTTCCCTGGTGTTCCGCCGGTTCGCCGAGTGATGGAGAGCTGGGTCGACGGTCAGCCGGCGGGCGCAGTGCCCCTGAAAGACCGTGGCCTGGCATACGGTGATGGGCTGTTCGAGACCATTGCCGTCAAGGCCGGGCAGCCCGTGCTGCTTGACCGCCACCTGCAGCGCCTTGAAGAAGGTTGCAGGCGGTTGGCGATTGTTGCGGATCAACCCCTGATCCGCAGCGAATTGCTGGCCTACGCCGCTGCCCTGGGTGACGGTGTACTCAAGTTGATCCTGACCCGTGGCGACAGCCAGCGCGGTTATGGCATCAGTGCTGGCGCTCCGGCGCGGCGCATTCTGCAAGGCAGTTCCCCTGCCACTTATCCCCCGGAACATGCAGCGTCAGGCATCCGCCTGTTTGTGTGTACCACGCGTTTGTCCGAGCAACCGTTGCTCGCCGGCCTCAAGCACCTCAATCGACTGGAACAGGTGTTCGCCCGCGCCGAATGGCAGGATGCCGAACACGCCGAAGGTTTGATGCTGGATATGTCCGGTCGAATCATCGAAGGCGTCTTCAGCAACCTGTTTCTGGTGCGTAACGGCGTGTTGCTGACCGCTGATCTGAAACGCTGCGGCGTCGCCGGCGTCATGCGGGCCGAGGTGTTGGCCCAGGCGCAGGCGTTGGGCATTCCGACGAGCGTGGCCGATATCAGCCTTGAGCAGCTGCAACAGGCCGATGAAGTCTTGGTGTGCAACAGCGTATATGGCATTTGGCCGGTGCGCGGATGTGCTGCGATGAGCTGGCCGGTTGGGCCGCTCACCCGTAAACTGCAGGGCATTGTTCGCGCACTATTGGATATTTGATTTGAGACGTAAATTTGTATTGTTGCTGGAGATCGGTCTGGTCCTGGCGGGTTTGCTGCTGGGCGCTTCGGCCTGGAAGCTGAACTCGGCCCTTGAGCAGCCCTTGAATCTGACCCAGGAGCAATTGCTGGACGTACCGGCTGGCGCGACGCCCACCGGCACCTTCAATCGCCTGGAAAATGACGGCGTGCTCAAGGATGCGTTCTGGTTGCGTCTCTACTGGCGCTTCAACCTCGACGGCCAGCCGCTGCACAGCGGCGAATACCGCATGACCCCGGGCCTCACCGCCGAGGGCCTGATCGGCCTGTGGCAGCGTGGCGAAGTGGTGCAGTACAGCATTACGCTGGTGGAAGGCTGGAACTTCCGCCAGGTGCGCGCGGCCCTGGCCAAGCATGAAAAGATCGAGCAGACCCTGTCCGGCCTGAGTGACAGCGAGGTGATGGAAAAACTCGGCCACCCGGGCGTATTTCCTGAAGGGCGCTTCTTCCCGGACACCTACCGCTTCGTGCGTGGCATGAGCGACGTTGAACTACTGAAAAAATCCTACAACCGTCTGGACGATGTCCTCGCCCAGGAGTGGAGCAAGCGCGCGGCCGATGCGCCGTACACCGACCCCTATCAAGCGCTGATCATGGCCTCGCTGGTGGAGAAAGAAACCGGCGTGCCGGAAGAGCGCGGCCAGATCGCCGGGGTATTCGTGCGGCGCATGCAGATCGGCATGCTGCTGCAAACCGACCCGACGGTGATCTACGGCCTCGGTGAGCGCTACACCGGCAAGCTGACCCGCGCACACCTCAAGGAAGCCACGCCCTACAACACCTACGTGATCGCCGGCCTGCCGCCGACGCCGATCGCCATGGTCGGGCGGGAGGCGATTCATGCTGCGCTGAACCCGGTGGCGGGCAGCAGCCTGTATTTCGTTGCCCGAGGCGATGGCAGCCATATTTTCTCGGATAACCTGGATGCGCATAACGCAGCAGTGCGTGAGTTCCAGATGAAGCGTCGCGCCGATTACCGTTCCAG
>NZ_JACARK010000306.1:0-1527 GCF_013386655.1 Pseudomonas sp. K5002
TGCGGCGCGTCGGGGGTTGCCGGGGGCTCGCTGCTGTTGATCCCGCTGGCGTGCAGCCTGTTCGGCATTCCCAGCGAAATCGCCATGCAGGTGGTGGCCGTGGGCTTCATCATCGGCGTGTTGCAGGACTCGGCGGAGACCGCACTGAACTCGTCCACCGACGTGTTGTTCACCGCTGCCGCGTGCCTGGGCAAGGAAGAACAAGCCGCGTAGACCTTGCGCGCACAAAAAAAGCCCGGGGCGGTTCGTGAATGAACCGCCCCGGGCTTTTTATTACAAGGCTTAGAACGCGCCCATGTAGTCGCGCTTGCCCACTTCCACGCCGTTGTGACGCAGTAAGGCGTAAGCGGTGGTGACGTGGAAGAAGAACTGCGGTAGGCCGTAGCTCAGCAGGTACGACTGGCCGCTGAAGCGCTTCTCTTTCGGGGTGCCAGGGCGAGTGATGATCTCGATGCCTTCTTTACCGTCGACCTGGGCCGGGGTGATGGTGTCGATAAACGCCAGGACCTTGGCGATCAGCGCTTGCAGGTCGGCGAAGGTGACTTCTGTATCGTCGTATTTCGGAACTTCGATTTCAGCCAGGCGGGCAGAAACGCCTTTGGCGAAGTCGACGGCGATCTGCACCTGGCGCACCAGCGGGAACATGTCCGGGTACAGGCGTGCCTGCAGGAAGGCGTTCGGGTCGATGTTCTTGGCGGTGGCGTGGGCCTCGGCCTTGTTCAGCACATCGCTCAGGGCGTTGAGCATTTGCTTGAAGACCGGGAGGGAAGCGGCGTACAGGGAAATAGTCATGACAGTCTCGACAGTTGTGGCAGGGTTTGAAACAGCCGCGATTATAGACATGCCGGCCACCGGCGCCGCTTGTCTTTTATTTTTTCAGGATTAGGCTAGTGAGCTCACTGCATTAGGGAAAGCGCGATGACCACCGAGCACGACACCACTTCCGAAGAGCCGCGCCTGAACAGCACGGAAATCCGCATCCTTGGCTGCCTGATCGAAAAACAGGCCACCAGTCCCGAAACCTACCCGTTGACCCTCAACGCGCTGGTGATCGCCTGTAACCAGAAAACCAGCCGCGAACCGGTGATGAACCTCAGCCAGGGCCAGGTTGGCCAGAGCCTGCGGGCCCTGGAAGGCCGCGGGTTTACCCGGCTGGTGATGGGCAGCCGCGCCGACCGCTGGGAGCATCGGGTGGACAAGGCGCTGGAGCTGGTGCCGGCCCAGGTGATTCTCAGCGGGTTGCTGTTTCTGCGGGGGCCGCAGACGGTCAACGAACTGCTGACCCGCAGCGGGCGCATGCATGACTTTGAAGACGCCGAGCAGGTGGTGCATCAACTGGAACGCCTGATTGCCCGTGGGCTGGCGTTGTTGGTGCCGCGTCAGTCGGGGCAGCGGGAGGATCGGTACATGCACGCCCTGGGCGACCCGGCGGACATTGAAGCGATCCTGGCGGCGCGTGGGAATCCGGTGGAGCGTGGTGCGGGAAGTGGGGTTTCCCTGGAGCGTATCGAAGAGCTGGAAGCGCGG
>NZ_JACARK010000307.1:0-13467 GCF_013386655.1 Pseudomonas sp. K5002
GCAGGGCGTCGGCGATGCGCTTGGCCAGTTCAGCGGCTTCAGCGTCCAGGCCTTCTACGGCAGGCGCGCTGGCGTCGAGGGCGTGGGCCACGGCGAAACCGATGCGGGCCAGGTCGTCAGGCGCGGCGTGTACGCATTCTTCTGCGATGTCGTCGAGCTTGGTGGCGGTCAGGCTGGCGATAAACAGCGGGTTCAGCGCGTGCTGGCCGATGTTTTTCACCGCAGCGTCGAGCCATGGCTGGACGCGCATGGCGTCGGCCATGTCTTCGGCCTTGCCTTTTACCGACTGGCGCAGGGACAGGGCGACACGGGCAGCGGTCTGGGTCAGGTCTTCACCGAGGACGAAGATCGCGTCATGGTCTTCGATGTCGCGCATGTTCGGAACCGGCAGCGGGCTGTCGTTCAAGACTTGCAGCACGAGGCGGATGCGCTCCAGTTCACCGGCTTCGATACCCGAGTAGAAGTGCTCGGCACCCACCAGTTCGCGCAACGCGTAGTTGCTTTCGAGGCTGGCGCGGGGCGAACCGATACCGACGATGTTGCGACCGCGCAGCAGGTCAGCGGCTTTATCCAGTGCTTCGTCGAGGCTCAGCTTGGCGCCGTCGGCCAGCAGTGGCTGACGCGGGCGGTCTTCGCGGTTGACGTAGCCGTAGCCGAAACGGCCACGGTCGCACAGGAAGTACTGGTTGACCGAACCGTTGAAGCGGTTTTCGATCCGACGCAGTTCGCCGTAGCGTTCGCCCGGGGAGATGTTGCAACCGCTGGAGCAGCCATGGCAGATGCTCGGCGAGAACTGCATGTCCCACTTGCGGTTGTAGCGCTCGGAGTGAGTCTTGTCGGTGAACACACCGGTCGGGCAGACCTCGGTGAGGTTGCCGGAGAACTCGCTTTCGAGGGTGCCGTCTTCAACGCGACCGAAGTACACGTTGTCGTGGGCGCCGAACACACCGAGGTCGGTACCGCCGGCGTAGTCCTTATAGAAGCGCACGCAGCGGTAGCAAGCGATGCAGCGGTTCATCTCGTGGGAAATGAACGGGCCCAGTTGCTGGTTCTGGTGGGTACGCTTGGTGAAGCGATACCGGCGCTCGTTGTGGCCGGTCATCACGGTCATGTCTTGCAGGTGGCAGTGGCCGCCTTCCTCACACACAGGGCAGTCGTGCGGGTGGTTGGTCATCAGCCATTCGACGACGCTGGCGCGAAACACTTTCGCTTCTTCGTCTTCGATGGAGATCCAGCTGCCGTCGGTGGCAGGGGTCATGCAGGACATGACGATACGACCACGGGTGTCGTTCTCGTCGGTGTACTGCTTGACCGCGCACTGGCGGCAAGCGCCAACGCTGCCAAGGGCGGGGTGCCAGCAGAAATATGGAATGTCGAGGCCTAGCGACAGACACGCCTGTAACAGGTTGTCTGCCCCATCGACTTCGAGCTCTTTGCCGTCTACGTGGATAGTGGCCATGGTTCAAAGTTCTTCGTTGGCCCGGTGTCAGCGGGCGTGGCTAATGGAATCTTGTTATTCATGTGCATCAACACAGCCTTGAAGGCGTCAGCACATGAGAAAGCGAAGGGCACGGACCCTTCGCCTTTTTAAGCGTTACGCGCCGACTACGATCGGCCTTGCCAGAGGCGGGACGGCGGCGCTGGTAGGCGCGATGCCGGCTTCGAACTCCGAGCGGAAGTATTTGATCGCGCTGCCCAATGGCTCCACGGCGCCCGGTGCGTGAGCACAGAAGGTCTTGCCTGGGCCGAGGAAACCGACCAGACCCAGCAGGGTCTCGATGTCGCCCTCGCGGCCTTCGCCGTTTTCCAGGGCCATCAGCAGCTTGACGCTCCATGGCAAACCGTCGCGGCACGGGGTGCAGAAGCCACAGGATTCGCGGGAGAAGAATTGCTCCATGTTGCGCAGCAACGACACCATGTTCACGGTGTTGTCCACGGCCATGGCCAGGCCGGTACCCATACGGGTGCCCACCTTGCCGATGCCGCCGGCGTACATTTGAGCGTCCAGGTGTTCTGGCAACAGGAAGCCGGTACCGGCGCCGCCTGGCTGCCAGGCCTTGAGGGTGTAGCCATCGCGCATGCCGCCGGCGTAGTCCTCGAACAGCTCGCGTGCGGTCACGCCGAAAGGCAGTTCCCACAGGCCCGGGTTCTTGACCTTGCCGGAGAAGCCCATGAGCTTGGTGCCCATGTCTTCGCTGCCTTCGCGGGCCAACGATTTGTACCACTCCACGCCGTCGCCGATGATTGCCGGCACGTTGCACAGGGTCTCGACGTTGTTCACGCAGGTCGGCTTGCCCCACACGCCCACGGCGGCAGGGAAGGGCGGCTTGGAACGCGGGTTGGCGCGGCGGCCTTCGAGGGAGTTGATCAGTGCGGTTTCTTCACCGCAGATATAACGCCCGGCGCCGGTGTGCACGAACAGTTCGAAGTCGAAACCCGAACCAAGGATGTTCTTGCCCAGCAGGCCAGCGGCCTTGGCTTCTTCCACGGCACGGTTCAGGTGCTTGGCGGCGGTGGTGTATTCGCCACGCAGGAAGATGTAGCCACGGTAGGTTTTCAGCGCGCGGGCACTGATCAGCATGCCTTCGATCAGCAGATGGGGCAGTTGCTCCATCAGCATGCGGTCTTTCCAGGTGTTCGGCTCCATTTCATCCGCGTTGCACAGCAGGTAGCGGATGTTGATGGATTCGTCTTTCGGCATCAGGCCCCACTTGACACCGGTGGGGAAGCCTGCACCGCCGCGGCCTTTGAGGCCTGCGTCCTTCACGGTCTGGACGATGTCGTCCTGGGCCATGTCGGCAAAGGCTTTGCGCGCGGCCGCGTAACCGTTCTTGGCCTGGTACTCGTCAAGCCAAACAGGCTCGCCGTCGTCACGCAGGCGCCAGGTCAGCGGGTGAGTCTCGGCCGACCGCTTGATGCGGTTGGCAGGACCGAAGGAAGTCAGGGTCATGGGTAGCCCTCGAGCAATTGGGTGACGCCAGCAGGCTGCACGTCGCCGAATGTGTCGTCGTCGATCATCAACGCCGGCGCCTTGTCACAGTTGCCCAGGCAGCACACCGGCAGCAGCGTGAAGCGCCCGTCCGGAGTAGTTTGGCCCAGGCCGATGCCCAGCTTGCTCTGGATCTCGCTGACCACGGACTCGTGGCCACCGATGTAGCAGACCATGCTGTCGCACACGCGAATGATGTGGCGGCCGACCGGCTGGCGGAAGATCTGGCTGTAGAACGTCGCCACGCCTTCAACGTCGCTGGCGGGGATGCCGAGGATCTCGCCGATGGCGTAGAGGGCGCCGTCCGGCACCCAGCCACGTTCCTTCTGGACGATCTTCAAGGCTTCGATCGACGCCGCGCGCGGGTCTTCGTAGTGATGCAGCTCGTGCTCGATGGCCGAGCGCTCGGTTTCACTCAAGGTGAAACGGTCTGTCTGGATAAGCGTGCTATTCATGCTTAGCGGTCCACGTCGGCCATAACGAAATCGATACTACCCAGGTACGCAATCAAGTCCGCGACCATTTCACCTTTGATCACCGAAGGGATCTGCTGCAGGTGCGGGAAGCTTGGCGTACGAATCCGGGTGCGGTAGCTCATGGTGCCGCCATCGCTCGTCAGGTAATAACTGTTGATACCCTTGGTCGCTTCGATCATCTGGAAGGACTCGTTGGCCGGCATTACCGGGCCCCACGAAACCTGCAGGAAGTGCGTGATCAGGGTTTCGATGTGTTGCAGCGTGCGCTCTTTCGGCGGTGGCGTGGTCAGCGGGTGATCCGCCTTGTACGGGCCTTCCGGCATGTTGCGCATGCACTGTTCGATGATCTTCAGGCTCTGGCGCATTTCTTCGACGCGCACGATGCAGCGGTCGTAGGCATCGCCGTTGGCCGCCAGCGGCACTTCGAATTCGAAGTTCTGGTAGCCGGAGTACGGGCGTGCTTTACGCAGGTCGAAATCGCAACCGGTGGAACGCAGGCCAGCACCGGTGACGCCCCATTCCAGGGCCTCTTTGGTGTTGTACTGGGCGACGCCGATGGTCCGGCCCTTGAGGATGCTGTTGTCCAGGGCGGCTTTCTGGTATTCGTCTAGACGCTTGGGCATCCAGTCGATGAATTCCTTGACCAGGCGTTCCCAGCCACGCGGCAGGTCGTGGGCGACGCCGCCGATGCGGTACCAGGCCGGGTGCAGGCGGAAACCGGTGATGGCTTCGATGACCTTGTACGCACGCTGACGGTCGGTGAAGGTGAAGAACACCGGGGTCATGGCGCCGACGTCCTGGATATAGGTACCCAGGAACAGCAGGTGGCTGGTGATCCGGAAGAACTCGGCCATCATGATGCGGATGGTGTCGACCTTGTCCGGCACCTTGATGCCGGCCAGCTTCTCGACCGAGAGCACGTACGGCAGGTTGTTCATCACGCCGCCGAGGTAGTCGATACGGTCGGTGTACGGGATGAAGCTGTGCCACGACTGACGCTCGGCCATCTTCTCGGCACCACGGTGGTGGTAGCCGATGTCCGGTACGCAGTCGACGATTTCTTCGCCGTCCAGTTGCAGGATGATGCGGAAGGCACCGTGAGCCGAAGGGTGGTTCGGGCCCAGGTTGAGGAACATGTAGTCCTCGTTGGTGCCGGAGCGCTTCATGCCCCAGTCTTCCGGACGGAAGCGCGCAGCCTCTTCTTCAAGCTGTTGCTTGGCGAGGGTCAGGCTGAATGGATCGAATTCGGTGGCGCGGGCAGGGAAGTCCTTGCGCAGCGGGTGACCTTCCCAGGTCGGCGGCATCATGATGCGCGACAGGTGCGGGTGGCCCGGGAAATCGATGCCGAACATGTCCCACACTTCACGCTCGTACCAGTTGGCGTTGGGCCAGATACCGGTCACGGTCGGAACGCTCAGGTCGCTCTCGGAGAGGGCCACCTTGATCATCACGTCGCTGTTACGTTCAAGCGACATCAAGTGGTAAAACACGGTGAAGTCGGCGCCGCTCGGCAGCCCCTGGCGCTTGGTGCGCAGGCGCTCGTCCACGCCATGCAGGTCATAGAGCATGACGTACGGCTTGGGTAGGTTGCGCAGGAAGCTCAGGACTTCGACGAGCCTGGCACGCGCCACCCACAGCACCGGCATGCCGGTGCGTGTGGCCTGGGCGGTGAAGGCGTCAGGGCCAAAACGGTTGTTGAGTTCGACGACCACATCCTGGTCGTCTGCCTTATAAGGCGGGATGTACAGAGCACTGCCTGTAGTCATGGTTTTTTATCGCTTTCGGTCAACGTAAAGAATGAAGCCAGGTTTTCGTTCTATAAAAGAAGCGGTTCTGGATCAGACTTCGTCGGGGCTGCGCAGGTTGGTTACCTGAATACGCTGTTCGCGGCGCTGTTCCTTTTGTGACGGCATCTCGGCGCGGTATACGCCTTGATCTCCGACAACCCAGGAAAGTGGGCGACGCTCCTTGCCAATCGATTCCTGCAACAGCATCAAGCCTTGCAGAAATGCTTCAGGGCGGGGCGGGCAGCCAGGCACGTAGACGTCCACGGGCAGGAACTTGTCCACCCCCTGAACCACGGAGTAGATGTCGTACATGCCACCGGAGTTGGCGCACGAACCCATGGAGATAACCCACTTTGGCTCGAGCATTTGCTCGTAGAGACGCTGGATGATCGGCGCCATCTTGATAAAGCAGGTACCGGCGATAACCATGAAATCCGCCTGACGCGGCGATGCCCGGATAACTTCGGCGCCAAAGCGCGCGATGTCGTGGGGCGCCGTGAAGGCGGTGGTCATTTCCACGTAGCAGCAGGACAGACCGAAGTTGTACGGCCACAGGGAGTTTTTACGTCCCCAGTTGACCGCGCCACTCAGCACGTCTTCCAGCTTGCCCATGTAGATGTTTTTGTGGACTTGGTCTTCTAACGGGTCGGAAACGGTTTCCCGTTCGCCGATTGGGTACTGCTCGTTAGGAGCATCCGGGTCGATCCTGGTGAGATTGTATTGCATCGCCAAAGCCTCATTGTTTCAGCTTCGCTTGCCGCTTGCGACGAGCTTCCGGAGCCCAGTCAAGGGCGCCCACTCGAAATAGGTAGACAAGGCCTGCCAACAGAATTGCTATGAAAACGAGGGCTTCGACGAATCCGGTCCAGCCGCTTTCGCGGACGGACACAGACCAGGCAAAGAGAAAAAGGGCTTCGATGTCGAAGATCACGAAGAGCATCGCGACCAGATAGAATTTGGCTGAGAGCCGCAAGCGGGCGCCACCTGTAGGTAGCATGCCGGACTCGAACGGTTCGTTTTTGCTGCGGCCCCAGGCTTTTGACCCGAGGAGGCTGGAGACGCCGAGCATGAAGGCGCAAAGGCCGACTACACCGAGGAGGAAAATGGCAAAGCCCCAGTTGTGGGCCATGAGTCCTGTCGCTTCGGTCATGCTGGAAATCCTTAACAGAGAGCAAAGGTCTCTGAGCTCGAAAAAGTAACGATGCAGTGACGATATGTCGCAGCGCAATCAATCGCGGTGATTTTATGGCTAAACACCGGGCAAGTAAAATTCCTATAGCGAAATTATTCGATGGAATAAGGACATAGTGCACCTTCTTGGGGCTGTAGCCCTTGTGGGGCGGGCATTAGCGGGCTTTTCACGAATTGTGTTTTGTTTAACCGGTAAAGAAGTTTTCATGCTCTAAATGATAATGAATATTGTTTGCGTGGGGTTTAAGCGAATGTTTCTCGTGTGGCGGGGGAAGTTGCCGTTACTTGCTAGATTGTCGCTTAGTTGCTGACGGAGATCTTTTAACCGATCTGGTTGATGCAGATACCGCTCTAGATCAATGTTTTGCACAAATTTTCAGAATGCACACATTCCCCTTGTGGGAGCGGGCTTGCTCGCGAATGCAGTGGGTCAGCCAATGAATCTGTTGACTGATACACCGCATTCGCGAGCAAGCCCGCTCCCACATTTTGATCTGTGTTGTGTCAGGCAGGGTTTCATCAGTGCAAAAAAAACGCCCCGAACCAGTCGGGGCGTGATTGCTGTGCGGCACTGCGGTTAGGTCTTCCGTGGGGCCGCAGTGGCCGTGTACTCAGTACTTAGTGGAACTGCTCTTCTTCGGTCGAACCGGTCAGCGCAGTCACGGACGAGGTGCCGCCCTGGATCACGGTGGTCATGTCGTCGAAGTAACCGGTGCCCACTTCCTGCTGGTGCGCCACAAAGGTGTAACCCTTGGCAGCATCAGCGAACTCTTGTTCCTGCAGCTTCACGTAGGCAGTCATGTCGTTGCGGGCGTAGTCGTGCGCCAGGTTGAACATGCTGTGCCACATGTTGTGAATGCCGGCCAGGGTGATGAATTGGTGCTTGTAGCCCATGGCAGACAGTTCACGCTGGAACTTGGCGATGGTCGCGTCGTCCAGGTTCTTCTTCCAGTTGAAGGAAGGCGAGCAGTTGTAGGACAGCAGTTGATCCGGGTATTCCTTCTTGATGGCTTCGGCAAAGCGGCGGGCTTCGTCGAGGTCCGGCTTGGCGGTTTCGCACCAGATCAGGTCGGCGTACGGCGCGTAGGCCAGGCCACGAGCGATCGCCTGGTCGAGACCGGCGCGCACTTTATAGAAACCTTCCTGGGTACGTTCGCCAGTCACGAACGGCTGGTCGTACGGGTCGCAATCCGAGGTCAGCAAATCAGCCGCGTTGGCATCGGTACGGGCCAGGATGATGGTCGGAGTGCCAGCAACGTCAGCAGCCAGACGAGCAGCCGTCAGCTTTTGAACAGCTTCCTGGGTTGGAACCAGTACCTTACCGCCCATGTGGCCGCATTTCTTCACCGAAGCCAGCTGGTCTTCGAAGTGAACGCCGGCAGCGCCTGCCTCGATCATGCTCTTCATCAGCTCGTAGGCGTTCAGTACGCCGCCGAAACCGGCTTCAGCGTCTGCAACGATCGGTGCGAAGTAGTCGATGTAGCCTTCATCGCCCGGGCCTTTACCGGCTTTCCACTGGATCTGGTCGGCACGGCGGAACGAGTTGTTGATGCGCTTGACCACGGTTGGCACGGAGTCCACCGGGTACAGCGATTGGTCGGGGTACATGGATTCAGCGGAGTTGTTGTCCGCTGCCACTTGCCAGCCAGACAGGTAGATCGCCTGGATACCGGCTTTGACCTGTTGAACCGCTTGGCCGCCAGTCAGGGCGCCCATGCAGTTGACGAAATCTTTTTCGGGACGGAAGGACGGCTTGGCACCCTGGGTGACCAGCTTCCACAGCTTCTCGGCGCCGAGTTTTGCAAAGGTGTGCTCAGGTTGAACCGAGCCACGCAGGCGGACGACGTCAGCAGCGGAATAAGCGCGGGTCACGCCTTTCCAGCGTGGGTTTTCAGCCCAGTCTTTTTCAAGGGCTGCAATTTGCTGTTCGCGTGTCAGTGCCATGGGGAAAAACCTCGTCGCATAGGTCTAGGTGGAAAATTCCATTTGCCAGCCACGTAATCAGTGCGTGGTTATGGCTGCTCGCTGACCAGAAGCTTAGGCGGTCAAGTCAGGCTCGGCGGGGAAGGCGACGGGATGAACGAGTGGCTCAAGGGGGAGTTGAGCAGGTAAGGGCGAACTGCGAACAGTCTTCGGGCGTCGTGGGCCTTTGTACGATCCATCAGTGTGTTGCCGGGTTACCTGGTTAGCTTCCGTCCCTCGGGACAACTTCGTTCCAGTCGCAACCTCGTCAAACACACCTTGTGGGCGGTACAGACACGAATCGGCTCAGGTGGGTGGCTTTGAGCGACGATCCGAAGGCCCTTGCCAGGGCCCCTGATTAGCGGGAGCGAGGCCATCATGCCCATGCTTTTTTGGATCGTCAAATGTTTTGTAGTGCTTTTTTTCAAGCACTACATCTTTAGTCTAATACGACTCGCCAGTCAGTTTTTGGTGCTTCAGTTCAGCGTGTCGACTTTGACCCGCAATGTCAGGTCATCGCGCCCTTGAGTAGAGTAGCTGCGGGTTGTAGTGCTTTTGTCGGCCTGGGTCTGGCGGTTGATCCCGGCCAGGGTGATCCACTCGCCCAGGCGTCCGCTGACAGTTGTGTCGGTACTTTGCACGTTCACTACATCGGGACGTTCCTGGCTCATGCGGTCACGATTGGTACTGATGCTCAGGTGAACGGTCTCGCCGGTGACGCTGGCCGTCACGTAGAAACCCTGGGTTACGTTGCGATACTGGGTCTGGTTCTGCGGGCGGCCGTAGGCATCGGGCTGGGTGGTGGTGAGGGGCACGCTCTGGCCGACCTGGATCAGCGCGGGCACGCCTTCGCTGGCCTGGATCTGCTGGATCCCGCCGTCACGGCTCTCGGTGCTGTAGGTGATGACCTGGGTTTGATTGTTGCCGTTGCTCTGCTGGTTGTTTTCGTTGGTGTCGACGGTGATCAGCAGGCGCTTGGAAGGCGTGTCCAGTTGCGCGAGCAGGGCGCGCAGGCCCTGGATCTTGTCGGGCTCGGCATTCACGATCAGTTGGTTGCCGTAGGCGCTGACGGTGCCGTCCTTGCCGATAAAGTTCTGCGCCACCGGCAGCAGGTCGGCGCTGGTGCGGTTGCTCAGGGGCACGACTTCGGTGGCGGCCATCACCGAGAAACTGGTGGCCAGGAGCAACAGGGTGAGCAGGGTGCGTAGGGACATGTCCGTTATCTCTGCGAGTCATTTAGGCTAGATATTGCCAGTTTGTCGGCCTGGCGGGGTGCAAGTTGAATCCTGGACGGCAAAAGGCCCTGGCATCGGGGGATGGCAGGGCCTTTTGAGGTGTTGCTGATGGCGCCTTCGCGAGCAAGCCCGCTCCCACATTTGACCTCATTCCAAAGGATGTACTGGATCGAATGTGGGAGCTGGCTTGCCTGCGAAGGGCGCGGCGCGGTCTCGGATCAGCCCTCGCGCACCATATCAACGTGAGGAATCCCGACTTCCAGGAACTCATCGCTGACAATCTTGAAGCCCAGGCGCTCATAAAACGGCGCCGCATGGACCTGTGCACTGAGGATCTGCCGGGTCTGGCCGCGTTTCTCGGCCACGCCGATCACCGCTTCCATCAGCTTGTCGCCGACCTTCAGGCCGCGCCAGTCTTTGAGAACCGACACGCGGCCGATCTCGCCGGTAGGCAGCAGGCGTGCAGTACCGATGGGAAAGTCGCCTTCGAACGCCAGGAAATGCACGGCACTCGCGTCGTCTGCATCCCATTCCAGCTCCGGTGGAACCGATTGTTCAGCGATAAATACCGCTTCACGAATGCGCCGTATCTCGGCGATATCCTTTTGCCAGTCCGCGACACTTACGTGAATCTTATTCATCGGCAAACCCCAGGCTCCCTTGCTTGACCAGTTCCCACAGCAGGGCGCAGCCATCTTCATCCGCCAGCCATGGGCCGAGGTTGTCGATGTGCAGGGCGTCGGCGGCGCACACCAGCTTCAGCAGTTCCCGCAGCTTGCCCGGCAACAGGCGGCTCTGGCCGCTGGCGAACAGCAGCAGGTCGTCGTCGACTTCGGACCAGGCCAGGCGGGCGCTCGGGTTGCGGATCAGCACGGCGCCGTTTTCCAGGCTGCCCAGCAGGTCTTCTTCTTCCACTTCCGGGCCGGCGACCAGTTCCGGGTAGCGCGGCTCGGTCATGAACTGGCCGAACCAGGTCAGCAGCATGCGCTCGTCGCTCATGTGCTCGGCCAACAGGCTTTTCAGGCGGTCGAGGGCGTCGCCCTGGATCTGGTGCGGGTCGCTGACCGGCTGGGCATCGGCGTCGGTGTAGCGCTCTTCGTCAGTCAGGTACTGGCTGAGGAAGTCGGTGAAGTGGGTCAGCACTTCAGCGGCGCTCGGGGCGCGGAAGCCTACGGAGTAGGTCATGCAATCATCCACGGCCACGCCGCAGTGGGCCAGGCGGGGCGGCAGGTAGAGCATGTCGCCCGGTTCCAGCACCCATTCGGCGGTCTCTTCGAATTCAGCGAGGATGCGCAGGTCCGCGTGTTGCAGCAGCGGGCTTTCGGAGTTGCACATCTGGCCGATCTTCCAGTTGCGCTTGCCGGAACCTTGCAGCAGGAACACGTCGTAGTTGTCGAAGTGCGGGCCCACGCTGCCACCCGGGGCGGCGTAGCTGATCATCACATCGTCAATGCGCCAGCTTGGCAGGAAGCGGAAGTTTTCCAGCAGTTCGGCCACTTCCGGCACGAACTGGTCGACCGCCTGCACCAGCAGGGTCCACTCGCGCTCGGGCAGGGTGCTGAAGGCATCTTCGGCGAACGGGCCGCGGCGCAACTCCCACGGGCGTTCGCCGTGTTCGATGATCAGGCGCGACTCGACTTCTTCTTCCAGCGCCAGGCCGGCCAGTTCGTCGGCGTCGATCGGGCTTTCGAAGTCAGGGATGGCCTGGCGGATCAGCAGGGGTTTTTTCTGCCAGTAGTCGCGCAGGAATTCCCGTGCCGTGATGCCGCCCAGAAGTTGAAGAGGAATGTCAGGATTCATGTGTAACCTATTGAAAAAAAGCACTTTTCAGACGGGAATAAAAACGCCCGGCGCTGCCGGGCGTCTCAAAGGGTCAAGCTTCTATCAGATGCGTTTGGCTTGAGCCACAGCGTTGCCGATGTAGTTGGCCGGGGTGAGCAGTTTCAGCTCGGCCTTGGCGGCGGCTGGCATATCCAGGCCGTCAATGAAAGTTTGCAGCGCTTCGGAGGTGATGCCCTTGCCGCGGGTCAGCTCTTTGAGCTTCTCGTACGGGTTTTCGATGTTGTAGCGGCGCATCACGGTCTGGATCGGCTCGGCCAGCACTTCCCAGCAAGCGTCCAGGTCAGCGGCGATCTTCTGCTCGTTGAGCTCCAGTTTGCTGATGCCTTTGAGGCTGGCTTCGTACGCGATCACGCTGTGGGCGAAGCCCACGCCGAGGTTGCGCAGTACGGTGGAGTCGGTCAGGTCGCGCTGCCAGCGGGAGATTGGCAACTTGCTGGCCAGGTGCTGGAACAGGGCGTTGGCGATCCCGAGGTTGCCTTCGGAGTTTTCGAAGTCGATCGGGTTGACCTTGTGCGGCATGGTCGACGAACCGATTTCGCCGGCAATGGTGCGCTGCTTGAAGTAGCCCAGGGAGATGTAGCCCCAGATATCGCGATCGAAGTCGATCAGGATGGTGTTGAAGCGCGCAATCGCGTCGAACAGCTCGGCGATGTAGTCGTGGGGTTCGATTTGCGTGGTGTACGGGTTGAAACCCAGGCCCAGTTCGTCTTCGATGAAGGCGCGGGCGTTTTCTTCCCAGTCGATCTCAGGATAGGCTGACAGGTGGGCGTTGTAGTTGCCTACGGCGCCGTTGATCTTGCCCAGCAGCGGTACGGCCGCGACTTGAGCGATCTGGCGCTCCAGGCGGTACACCACGTTGGCCAGTTCTTTACCCAGGGTGGTCGGCGAAGCCGGCTGGCCGTGGGTGCGCGACAGCATCGGAACGTCGGCGAAACGGATCGCCAGTTCGCGGATGGCGTCGGCAGTCTGGCGCATCAGTGGCAGCATCACGTCATCACGGCCTTCGCGCAGCATCAGGGCGTGGGACAGGTTGTTGATGTCCTCGCTGGTGCAGGCAAAGTGGATGAACTCGCTGACCTTGGCCAGTTCCGGCAGCTTGGCCGCTTGCTCTTTGAGCAGGTATTCGATGGCTTTAACGTCGTGGTTGGTGGTGCGCTCGATCTCTTTGACACGCTCGGCGTGCTCCAGAGCGAAGTTTTCCGCCAGGGCGTTCAGCACAGCGTTGGCTTCGGCAGAGAACGCCGGCACTTCGCTGATGCCAGGGTGAGCGGCCAGGCGCTGGAGCCAGCGCACTTCAACCAGAACACGAGCACGGATCAAGCCGTATTCGCTGAAAATAGGGCGCAGGGCCTGGGTTTTGCCGGCGTAGCGGCCGTCAACAGGGGAAACCGCAGTGAGCGAAGAAAGCTGCATGGGGTGTTCTCGGACAGTCGGGCAACGAAATGGGGCGCGTATCATACATGAAAAAATCCGCCGGTCCGTTGCCAACTGACCGGCGTATTACGCGTGGGGCTATAAAAAAATCGGTTGCTGCGACTTATTCGTTGCGCATCAACGGGTAAAGCTCTTTCAGCAATTTGCGTCGGCTGACCACCAATTGCCAGCGATGACCGCCCAATTGGCGCCATAACCGCGCCGAACGAATACCGGCCAACAGCAGGGCGCGGATTTTCGAGGCGTTGTTTGGTTGTTGCAGGTTGCGCATATCGCCGTGCACCTGGATCCGCTGGCGCAAGGTGCTCAGGGTGTCCTGGTACAGGGCGCCACAGGCTGCGATCACGTTTTCGTGGGCCGGGCCAAAATGCTCGACCTGGGACTGGATCTGCGGCAGGCGCTTGCCGATGGTGTCCAGCAGGTCGTCGCGCTTGGCCAATTGACGCTCTAGGCCGAGCATCGACAGGGCGTAGCGCAGCGGCTCGCGCTGCAAGGTGCTTGGGTCGCGCTCGAGGGCGCCGACCAGTGCGCGATAACCTTCGCGCAGGGCC
>NZ_JACARK010000308.1:0-3562 GCF_013386655.1 Pseudomonas sp. K5002
CGCTCCCACATTTTGACCGTATTCCATAGCTGGCAAATCAGGCGCTGAGTAGCTTGCCGCTGCGAATCGGCGTGGCACCGGACACCCGGCCCAGCGGATCCCCCGGCTTCACAAAGCGCACGTCGCGGCGCATGTACAACACGCCGGTGTTGTGGCTGCAAACCGTGGTGGCCTGCCCACTGTGGGGATCAACGATATCGAACAACGCCTGCCCGGCCTCGATGCGACTGCCCACTGCCGCCCGGTGTACCAGCACCCCGGCGCATGGCGCATAAAACTGTTCGCTGCCGGCCAACGGCGTCGCCGGGTTGCGCAGGGCTGGCAATGGCCGTGGCGTGCCTTCAACCGCGCCCAGGTGGGTCAGGTAATCAATGATCGCCGTGGCGTCATGTTCTGCCAGTTCATAGGACACATCCCGCTGGCCACGATGCTCGACGGTCACCGCCACGCTGCTGTCCGGAATCGGAAACCGATCGCCAAACCGCTCACGCAGGTTGACCCACAGCAGGTACAGCGCCTCATCGAACGAGTTGGCCTGGGAATCGGTGGCCAGCAACGAGGCTTCAGAGCCGATGTAGCGCGCCAGCGGCTCCACGGTCGCCCACACTGCCTCGCCGGTGTACACATGCATCGCCGCTTCGCGGGAGCAGTGCAGGTCCAGCACGATGTCGGCATCGTGGGCCAGCAGCATCAGGGTGCGTTGCAGCGACTGGAATTCGTCCAGCGGCGCCGCGTCCAGCAGACATTCGCCCCAGGCCTGGCGGATCAGTTGGCGGTTGGCGTCGATGTCCTGGCCCAGCAGGTGCTCGATCTTGTCGGCGATTGCCTGGTACGGCACCGGAAAGCCCCGGTTGTAATTACGCCCGCTGCCCAGTTCGAAACGCCCGCTGGGCGCGCCCATGATGTATTGGCTCAGCCCGGTGGGGTTGGCCACGGCCACCAGCACGATTTGCGCATTCAGCCGGTTGGCATTTTCCAGTTCTACCAATTGCCGGCGCAGGTGCGCGGCCACCAGCAGCGCCGGAGTTTCGTCGGCATGCAGCGCCGCCTGGATATAGATTTTTCGACTTGCACCCATTGCACCGTAATGCTCACTGTCCACGTGCCTGTGGGTGCCTTGTGTCGCTTGCAGCAAGGGGTGTGATTTAAGTTTCATAAACCGGAAATCTCGATATTCGAGTGATGAACGCTGAAGAAATATTAACGAGCCGGCGTGATCGTCTGTAAGGGCGGCCCACACTATCTTGATCTGGTAATCCGATCAGTGTGGGAGCTGGCTTGCCTGCGATGGCGGTGGGTCAGCCAGCCTATTCCGTGACTGACCCACCGCCATCGCGGGCAAGCCCGCTCCCACAGTGGGTGGTTACCAGAGCGCCAGGGTGTAACCCAGCATCACGCGGTTCTCGTTAACGTCGTTGAAGTAGTTGCCTTTGCTCAGCGCATTGCGCCAGCGCATCGACACGCCCTTGAAGGGCCCGTTCTGCACCACGTAGCCCAGGTCCAGGTCGCGCTCCCACTCGCGGCCTTCGCGGTTGAAGCCGAGCACTTCAGCCGAATCACCCTTGGCGTACTTGATCCCAAACAACAGGCCGGGCAAGCCGAGATCGGCGAAGTTGTAGTCATAGCGGGCGTGCCAGGCGCGCTCCCTGGTTTGGGTGAAGTTGCTGAACTGGTACTCGGTGAACAGGTAGGTGATGGAGCCGTCCAGGTAGGTAAACGGCGTGGTGCCGTATTGCTGCTGGAAGCCGCCGCCGATGCTGTGCCCGCCGTACTGGTAGGTCAGGCGGCTGCTCAAGGCGCTGTTGTCGACCTTGCCCGCCAGGCCCGCGCCGTCCTTGTCCGACTTGAAGTAGCGCACGTCGGTTTTCAGCGTGCCCGGCCCCAGGCCGAAGTTGTTCTTGAAGCCCACGTATTGCTGCTGGTAGATGCTGTCCAGCGCCGCGAAGTGGTAGCTGAGCAAGGTGTTGGGGGTCAGCGAGTAGTCGCCACCGGCAAAGCGGAACTGGTCGCTCAGGGCGGTGCTCTTGTAGACCTTGCTCACCGTGGTCAGCTTCATGTCTTCGTAGTTGGTGGAGTCACGGTCCTTGGCCTGGTCGATCTGCCCGAGGGTGATTTTCAGGTTGCTGATGTCGTTGGACACCAGCTGGGTGCCGCTGAAGGACTGCGGAAACAGACGGCTGGTGTTGGGTTGCAGGATCGGAAGGTCCGGCACCAGGTAGCCCACACGCAGCTCGCTTTTGGCGAAGCGGGCCTTGGCGGTCACCCCAAGCTTGGAGTACTCGTCGGAGACATTCTTGTCGCTGTCACGCTGCAGCAAACCGGTGCCGGACAGCCCCGGGCTGGAGTCGAGTTTCACCCCCAGCATGCCGGTCAGGTCCAGGCCGAAGCCCACGGTGCCTTCGGTGAAACCGGACTTGATACCGAGGATAAAACCTTGGGCCCACTCGGCGCGCATCGACTGGGAAGCGGCCTCGCGGTAGTCACGGTTGAAGTAGTAGTTCTTCAAGTCCAGCGTACCGCTGCTGTCCTTGATGAAGTCTGCATGGGCCAGTGACGGGACCAGCCCGCTGCTGACAACGCCGACGCCGGTGATGAGTTGAGTCAGGGATTTTTTCATTTTTTTAGCTCCTGGCAGTGGGGTGGGGGTTGGTGTTTTTATTGTTCTTCGGGCATGGCTTCGCCGTTCGCGCAAATCGGCGATTTGCGCGGCGGGTGACGTCAGTCCTGGGTTACAGCGCTAGCGGTACGGGGCCCTGGCGGATGCGGTAGCCACCGTTTTCAAGTTTCTCCAAGGGGCTGGCGGCGGCCAGCAGCTTGCGGGTGTAGGGGTGCTGCGGGCGGTCGAAGATCTCGTCGCGGGCACCCATTTCCACCACCCTGCCCTCGCTCATCACCGCCACCCGGTGGGCGATGCGTTCCACCGCCGCCAGGTCGTGGGAGATGAACAGGCAGGCAAAGCCGTACTGCGCCTGCAGGCGCTCGAACAGCTCAAGAATCTGCTTCTGGATGGTCATGTCCAACGCCGAGATCGGCTCATCGGCAATCACCAGTCGCGGGTGCCGCACCAGCGCCCGGCCAATGGCCACGCGTTGACGCTGGCCACCGGACAACTGGTGCGGGAAGCGGTCGACAAACTGTTCCGCCAGGCCGATGTCCACCAGGGTTTTCGCCACCCGCTCACGACGCTGCGCGGGCGTCATGCCGGGCACATGGCGCAGGGGTTCGGCGAGGATGTCGCCAATCTTCATGCGCGGGTCGAGGGACGAATACGGGTCCTGGAAAATCATCTGGCATTGCAGGCGATGGTCACGGTTGCCAGCCTTGAGAATGTCCACGCCCTCAAACTCGATGGCACCGGAACACGGGCTGTTCAGGCCGACAATCGCCCGTCCGAGGGTGGTCTTGCCCGAGCCGCTGCCGCCCACCAGCGCCAGGGTTTCCCCCGGGGCGATGGACAGGTTGGCCGAATGCACCACCCGCTTGAACTGGCTGCGGCCCCACAGGCTGCGCGGCCCCGGGTGCTCGATGCACACGTCCTTGACCGTCAGCAACGGCCGGTCCG
>NZ_JACARK010000309.1:0-4288 GCF_013386655.1 Pseudomonas sp. K5002
GTGGCGTCGGCAAGCCACCCGCCACTTCCGGGCACACGGCAACCACCCGGCCTTCGGCCTGCCACGCGGCCAATTGATCGAAAGGCCCGCTGGCCCCTCCGTCGTAGCGTACCCGGTGCCCCAGCAGGCAGCGGCTGACCAGAATCTTTTGCATCATCAAAACGGCTCGTTGCCCCGCCGGCGAAACCACCCGGTGAGGGACAGGCGTTCGCGGGTGGCGGGCATGACTTCATGGGGGATTTCCCCCGACAGGAATACCACCAGGCAACCGCCGGTGGGCACCACATCGTATTCGACGTCGCCCTTGAGGTACATGCGCAACTGGCCGCCATGTTCCGGCAGCCAGGCGTTGTTCAAGTAGATCACCGCCGACACCATGCGCCGGTCGTCATCGCGAAAACGGTCCACATGCTTGAGGTAAAACGCCCCCGGGGGGTACATCGCGAAGTGGCTTTCGAAGTCTTCCAGGCCCAGGAACAGGCCACGGTTCATCGCCACCCGCAGGCTGTCCATCAGCTCCAGGTAGTTATCGCAGGCCACCACTTCGCCCGGCTCCAGCCACTGGATATGGTCACCCCGGATGCCCTCGCGAATCTCCTGGGAAGGCCCCCGTCCGACCGCTGCGGGCGCCAATTCACCTTCGGCGGCGCGTTTTTGGCACTCAGCCGCCAGTTCGAGGGTCAGAGCCTCGGGCAGGAAGATATTCTGCTGCGACCAGCCTTGTGCGGCCAGGTCATCGACAATGCGTAACAGCAGCGGGTGATCGGAGGGTATGGGCATGGCGCGCATAGTATCCATACGCCTGTGAATCCGACAGAGCCGCCGAGCGTCTGAATACACTTTAGTCAGGTGACCGATAGGATTTCTCGACAAATCCTACGCCCGACACGGACAATAGTGGCCGACTGACAGGAGTCCATATGCGTCGTTTGTTTTTTTCCTTGCTGATGTTCTGCATTTTGCCCGCCTGGGCAGACAGCCATGACCAGTTGTACAAGGTCGCCGGCTGGGCAGACCAGCGCGCGCATTTTAATGACGCCCTCAGTGCCGCCCAGCAACGCTACCGCAACAGCCTGCCGCCGGCGGTGTATCAGGCGCTGGTGGACAACAGCAATAAACGCTTCGCGCCCCAGTCGGTAGACCAGCGCGCCGAAGCGCAACTGCGCAAGAATTTGGCGGACCCTAAGCCGGCACTGGCCTTCTTCCAGTCGCCGCTGGGCCGCAAGATTGTCGCCGCCGAGTTGCTGGCCACCCGCCGCGATCAACTGGCGAAGAACGCCCAGGGCTTGCCGCACATGGAAGCCGATGCCACCCGCAGCCTGATCATCGGCCACCTGGCCCAGGCCTTGCCTGCGCGGGAAGCCGGGGCTGAAGTCAGCCTGGCGATTGCCGGCGTGGCGGCCGACAGCTTGAGCCAGATGATCCCCGGGCTGTTGGGCGGAGGCCAGGCGCAGGGCATGTTGAACGGCCAGCGTGAGCGCCTGATGCAGCAGATCGGCAATGATCTGAACAACACGCTGTTGTACGTCTACCGGGATTTGTCCGACCCGGAGCTGGAAGAGTTCGCGACGTTCGCGGAGTCGCCGGAGGGCAAGGCGTACTACAAGGCGGCACTGGCGGCGATTCGCGCCGGGCTGGCGGTCGGCCAAAGCACCTCGNNCCCGCTCCCACATTTGGATTGCGTTATTTCAGGTGGTCGGTGAGAAACCCGAAGTATTGCTGCCGAATCTCCGGAATCTCATTCGCCAAGTGATGCCTGCCGCGCGGCAGCATCAACACCTCCGGTTGGTCAAACTTGCTGCGCAGCACCTTCAGGTTGTGCTGCCAGTCCACCGTCATGTCTTCCTCACCCTGCACGATCAACGGCCGCCGCGTGCTGCGTGGCGCCGCTTCAACACGTTTGATCCAGCGCGCCAGGGCGCCCACCCAGGCAGTCGGTAACTGCCGTGGCTGCAACGGGTCGGCCTCCAGGAACGGCTTGAACTGCGGGTCGTTGGTGTTATCGCTGAAGCGCCGGGCAATGCCTTTGACGAACGGCCGGAGCAGGTAATAACTGAGCTGCGACCAGCCCCAGGCGCGGGGCCGCACCAGCGGTGACAACAGGAACGTCTTGCCCTGGGCCGGGCTGTCGACGCCATGGCTAAGCAGGTGATCCACCACAATCGCGCCGCCGGTGCTTTGCCCGAACAAGTGCCACGGCTGCGGCAACTGCAGCGCCTTGGCCTGTTCAAACAACGCCTGCACCACGTCCTGGTACACCGCAAAGTCATCAATGCTGGCCCGTTCACCGCTGGACAGGCCATGGCCCGGCAAGTCGCAGGCGATCACCACAAAACCCTGGTCCAGCGCCCAGTCCACGGCATGCCGGTACAGGCCCATATGGTCGTAGAAGCCATGGAACAGGAACATCGTCGCCACCGGCACCGGTGGCCACCACACCTGGCAGACCACGTCGAACCCATCCAGCGCAAACCGCCCCAGGCGGCTTGTCGCGGGCACCTTGCGGGCAGCGAGGTCCAGGCCGTAGAAGCGCTGGTAGACCCGGGCCTCGGCTGAAAGCGGCTGCGCGTCCACCAGTGGGCGCAAGCTTTCACGTAGATGATCAGGGTCAAACGTAACGGGCATAAGAACTTCCAGACTGTGGCTTCAACGCATTGAACAGATGAATATCGAGCCGCGATATTCATCTGTCAGGGCAAGCATGGCAAGCTACGCGTCCTCCGAGGATTGATCCAAATGCGACAGCCCTACCGCACCACCCTCTTCGCCAGCCTGATCGTGATCATTTGCGCCGGGGTGTTGTGGGCGGCGTATGACTGGTTCCAGGGACGCTACCTGCGGGCATTCAGTGAGCATACGGCGGTGTTTTCCGGTGACAGCCTGAGCCTGCCGGCCGAGCTTGCCGGCCCGGGCCCGATCCGCCTGGTGCACTTCTGGGACCCCGCCTGCCCGTGCAATGTCGGCAACCAGCAGCACCTTGGCGAGTTGATCGAGCAGTACGCCCCCCAGGGCGTGGAGTTCTATTCCCTGCAGAAAGCCGGCAGCCACGGGCAGTTGCCCGCCACCCTGGGCTCGATGAAGGCCCTCAAGGCCGTGCCCGGTGCCCAGCATCTGCCGGCCAGCCCTGCCGTGGGCATCTGGGACCGCAGCGGCAAGCTGGCGTATTTCGGGCCCTACAGCGAAGGGTTGACGTGTAACTCCAGCAACAGCTTTATCGAGCCGATCCTGCAAGCCCTCGAAGGCGGACGCGAGGTCAATGCGACCCACACCCTGGCGGTCGGCTGTTATTGCGAGTGGAACGGGGAAACGTCTCCACCCTGACCCGGCAAGCTGAACAGACGCTGTTCGTTCGACAAACTCGAACAACTGTATCGGCACGCTCCTGTATCGTAAGCAACTAGCCGTACAAGCAGACGACACGGGAACACATGAGCCAATTAACCATCATCCTCTGGATACTCAACGTCATCGTTGATACGTCCGGCCAGTTGGCGTTCAAAGCCGCAGCCTCAGCCAGCGCCGAGCATGACGGCATGGCCCACTGGCGCCATATGCTCAAGCGTCCGTGGATCTGGCTGGGCATCATCTGCTATGTGTTCGAATTCGTGCTGTGGCTGGCCTTCCTGACACTGGTGCCGTTGTCGGTCGGGGTGATGCTGGGCTCCATCAATATTGTCGTGGTCATGATTGCGGGGCGTTTCCTGTTCAAGGAAAGCCTGAGCAAATGGCGGTTGATCGGCATCATGCTGATCGCCTGTGGCGTGACCGTCGTGGGGTTCGAGTAATGAAACGGTTTTATATCCTCGGTTTTCTGTCGCTGATCATTTTCGATACCTTGGCGCAGGTCAGTTTCAAGTTCGCCTCGATTCATGCCGAACCGCTGACGATGGACGCCGCCTGGTTGATCCGCGTGTTCGGTGCGCCATGGATCTACGGCGCATTCGTGGGCTACATCGGCGCGTTTTTCACCTGGATGACGCTGTTGAAATACGCCCCGGTGGGCCCGGCGTTTGCGGCGTCACACCTGGAGCTGATCAGCGTGACGCTGATCTCCGTCTGGCTGTTCAACGACACCCTTACCCTGCCCAAAATCGTCGGTGGCGCGCTGATTATCGCGGGCATACTGTGCCTGGCGCGCAGCGAAGACAAAGAAAGCAAGACCGTCGAGGCCGAACCCTCGCAGACGCTGGCGTCATGACGCCCGTTGTCAGCCAGCGGGAGATTCCGCCAACGGCGGGGCTTCCCCTGCGCTGGCAGGACTTGTTCAACCGCTCGGGCGACCTGGCCC
>NZ_JACARK010000031.1:0-5153 GCF_013386655.1 Pseudomonas sp. K5002
CTGATCTTCCCCGGCATCGCCCTGAACAATCAGCCGCAACTGCTGCTCGGCGCCGCATGCACCGCGCTGCTGGCCTTGCTGCTCGACGGTCTGGTGACCATGGCCAGCCGCCTTTGGCTGGAACGCGGGTTGCGTCCGTCTTAAGGCTTTGGCCCCGTCTTGGGCCTGAAACAGGAATTCACATGAAAAAACTGACATTGATATTGAGCTGCGTCCTGCTGTTCGCAGGGTTTGCGCAAGCCGCTGAAAAACCGGTCATCCGCATCGGTGCCCGGGTGTTCACTGAACAGACCCTGCTCGCCGAAATCACCTCCCAGTACCTGCGCACCAAGGGTTACGACACCCGTGTGACCGGCGGCCTGGGCAGCAACCTGGCACGCAGTGCCCAGGAAAGCGGGCAACTGGACCTGATCTGGGAATACACCGGCGTGTCGCTGGTGGCCTACAACCACGTCGACGAGAAGCTCGACAGCGAACAGTCCTACGCCCGAGTGAAAGAACTCGACGCGAAAAAAGGCCTGGTCTGGCTCTCCCCGTCGAAATTCAGCAACACCTACGCCCTGGCCCTGCCAGAGAACGTGGCCAAGGAATTCCCGCAGATCAACAGCATCAGCGACCTGACCGCGGCACTGGCCGAGAAAACCAAGGAAAACCGCCTGGTGGCCCTGGACACCGAGTTCGCCAACCGTTCCGACGGCATGGCCGGCATGGTCAAGCTGTACGACATGAACCTGACCCGCAAGAACACCCGGCAGATGGACGCCGGCCTGGTGTACACCGCGCTGCGTAATGGCCAGGTGTTTGCCGGCTTGGTCTACACCACCGACGGTCGCCTGAACGCCTTCAAATTGAAGCTGCTGGAAGACGACAAGCACTACTTCCCGGACTACACCGCCGCGCCGGTGGTGCGTCAGGTTTACCTCGATGCCCATCCGCAACTGGCCGCTGATCTCAAGCCACTGGCTGCGCTGTTCGACGACGAAACCATGCGCCAGCTGAACGCGCGGGTCGACGTCGACCACGAAAGCCCGTCCGCCGTGGCCGCAGATTTCCTGCGCCAGCATCCGATCAACTAAGAGGAGAAGACATGGAATTCCTGAACGCCTTTTCCCATCTTGATTGGGCCCAAGTCCTGCACCTGACCTGGCAGCACATCACCCTGGTCGGCATTGCAGTGATCCTCGCAATCGTCGTCGGCGTGCCCCTGGGCGTGCTGATGACCCGCTTCCCGACGCTCGCCGGCCCATTGCAAGCCAGTGCCACGGTGTTGCTGACCGTGCCGTCGATTGCGCTGTTCGGCCTGCTGCTGCCGTTCTACTCCAAGTTCGGCCAGGGCCTGGGGCCGATGCCGGCGATCACCGCCGTGTTCCTCTATTCCCTGTTGCCCATCATGCGTAACACCTACCTCGCCCTCACCGGCGTTGAGCCAGGCATTCGCGAGGCCGCCAAAGGCATCGGCATGACCTTCGGCCAGCGCTTGCGCATGGTCGAGCTGCCGATTGCCGTACCGGTGATCCTCGCCGGTGTGCGCACCGCCGTCGTCATGAACATTGGTGTGATGACCATCGCCGCCACCATCGGCGCCGGTGGCCTGGGTGTACTTATTCTGGCTTCCATCAGCCGCAGCGACATGTCGATGCTGATCGTTGGCGCCGTGCTGGTCAGTCTCCTGGCCATCTTCGCCGACCTGCTTCTGCAATGGCTGCAACGCACGCTGACTCCAAAAGGACTGCTCAAATGATCGAACTTCAAAACCTGACCAAGACCTTCCAAAGCAACGGCAAGACCATCACCGCCGTTGATTCCGTAAGCCTGACCGTCAACGAAGGCGAAATTTGCGTATTCCTCGGCCCCTCGGGCTGCGGCAAGAGCACCACGCTGAAGATGATCAACCGCCTGATCAAGCCGACCTCCGGCAAGATCCTGATCAACGGCGAAGACACCACCGACCTCGACGAAGTGACCCTGCGTCGCAACATCGGCTACGTGATCCAGCAGATCGGTCTGTTCCCGAACATGACCATCGAAGAGAACATCGTGGTGGTGCCCAAGCTGCTGGGCTGGGACAAGCAGAAATGCCACGACCGCGCCCGCGAGTTGATGAGCATGATCAAGCTCGAACCCAAGCAGTACCTGCATCGCTACCCGCGTGAGCTGTCCGGCGGCCAGCAACAGCGGATCGGCGTGATCCGCGCCCTGGCGGCGGATGCACCGTTGCTGCTGATGGATGAGCCGTTCGGCGCGGTCGACCCGATCAACCGCGAGATGATCCAGAACGAGTTTTTCGAGATGCAGCGCGCGCTGAACAAGACCGTGATCATGGTCAGCCACGACATCGACGAAGCCATCAAGCTGGGTGACAAGATCGCGATCTTCCGCGCCGGCAAGCTGCTGCAGATCGACCACCCGGACACCCTGCTGGCCCACCCTGCCGACGAATTCGTCAGCAACTTCGTTGGCCAGGACAGCACCCTCAAGCGCCTGCTGCTGGTGAAGGCTGAAGATGCGGCGGACAACGCGCCGTCGGTCAGCCCGGAAACCCCGGTGGCGGATGCCCTGGAGCAGATGGATGAGTTGGACCGTCGCTACGTGGTGGTCACCGATGCCGAGAACAAGGCCCTGGGTTATGTGCGACGTCGCGACCTGCATCGTCAGACCGGTACCTGCGGCCAGTACCTGCGGGAATTCAACGCCACGGCGGCGTATGACGAGCATTTGCGCATCCTGCTGTCGCGGATGTACGAGTTCAACCGCTCGTGGTTGCCGGTGATGGATGCGGAGCGGGTGTTCCTCGGGGAAGTGACCCAGGAGTCGATTGCCGAGTATCTGAGTTCCGGTAAGTCCCGTGGGGGCAAGACCAGCATTGTGTCGCCTGCCGAGACAGCACTGGCCTGACCTGACACACAGCGGTCAAAATGTGGGAGCGGGCTTGCTCGCGAAGGCGGAGTGTCAGTCACCGGATGCATTGGCTGATACACCGCATTCGCGAGCAAGCCCGCTCCCACATTGGATCTTCACTGTGCCTGCAACACGTCAAATTGCCCCTCCCGGGGAACATCAATCCGTCATACCGGTCGGTTACATAAGTAGCTGCACGCGGCCGCACGACGAACGCGTGCAAAAACGCGACATTTTTAGTTGATCTATAGCCCCTCACGTCCTAAAGTTCGCGCCGAACGTCCATGCTGGAAACGATCCATCCGGCTCAAGTACTGACGACGAGACAGCAAGGCCAAGGGAAGCGGTTGATCCCATGGCCTTTTTGCTTTCGGCGACATGCCTTGGGAAGTAGGCGAACCAAAGTGGGGATACGGAGGACGTTCATTTGCACCCATTGATCAATCTAGTTTGCCAGTAGGAGTTCCCAGCATGTCGATCCAGGTCGAAGACTATTTCGCGCGCGCCACTTTTGACAAAATGAAGGCGTTCGCCGACACCCAGGAAACCCCGTTCGTGGTGATCGACACCGCGATGATCAGCCAGGCCTACGATGACCTGCGCGCCGGTTTCGAATTCGCCAAGGTGTATTACGCCGTCAAGGCCAACCCGGCCGTCGAGATCATCGACCTGCTCAAGGACAAGGGTTCGAGCTTCGACATCGCGTCGATCTACGAGCTGGACAAGGTCATGGACCGCGGCGTCAGCCCCGACCGTATCAGCTACGGCAACACCATCAAGAAATCCAAGGACATCCGTTACTTCTACGAGAAGGGCGTGCGCCTGTTCTCCACCGACTCCGAAGCCGACCTGCGCAATATCGCCAAGGCCGCCCCGGGTTCGAAAGTGTATGTACGTATCCTCACCGAAGGCTCGACCACGGCCGACTGGCCGCTGTCGCGCAAATTCGGCTGCCAGACCGACATGGCCATGGACCTGCTGATTCTCGCCCGCGACCTGGGCCTGGTGCCTTACGGCATCTCCTTCCACGTCGGCTCGCAACAGCGTGACATCAGCGTGTGGGACGCGGCGATCGCCAAGGTCAAAGTGATCTTCGAGCGCCTGAAGGAAGAAGACGGCATCCACCTGAAGCTGATCAACATGGGCGGCGGCTTCCCGGCCAACTACATCACCCGCACCAACAGCCTGGAAACCTACGCCGAGGAAATCATCCGCTTCCTCAAGGAAGACTTCGGTGACGATCTGCCGGAAATCATCCTGGAGCCGGGCCGTTCGTTGATCGCCAACGCCGGGATCCTGGTCAGCGAAGTGGTACTGGTTGCGCGTAAATCCCGCACCGCCGTCGAGCGCTGGGTATACACCGACGTGGGCAAATTCTCCGGCCTGATCGAAACCATGGACGAAGCCATCAAGTTCCCGATCTGGACCGAGAAGAAAGGCGAGATGGAAGAAGTGGTCATCGCCGGCCCGACCTGCGACAGCGCCGACATCATGTACGAGAACTACAAGTACGGCCTGCCGCTGAACCTGGCGATTGGTGACCGGATGTACTGGTTGTCCACCGGTGCGTACACCACCAGCTACAGCGCAGTTGAATTCAATGGCTTCCCGCCATTGAAATCGTTCTACCTGTAAACGCACGCCCTGATCGTTCCCACGCTCTGCGTGGGAACGCATCCGGTGACGCTCTGCGTCACGCCGTTAGAGCGGACGCAGAGCGTCCAGGGCGGCATTTCCACGCAGCGCGTGGGAACGATCAAGTTCAATCGCATGCTCTTGATAGATCTCGGCCATTGCCCGTATCTGCGGCTCATTGGCGGCACACAACGCCTTGTGCGCCACCCGCAAGAACTTCAAATTCCCGCCCGCCAGTGCCTTGTGCAACCATTCCAGTGCCGTTTCTATCTCGCCCCGGTCCGCCAACACCGCCGCATAACTGAACTGCCCGCGAAAATCCCCGCCTTCTGCTGACTGGCGATACCACGCCACCGCTGCCTCCAGATCCCTCGGGCAGTACTGCCCTTCTTCCAGATAACGCCCCAGCAGGTTCATCGACTTGGCATGGCCCAGTTCCGCCGCCTGTCGATAACACGCCAGCGCCTGGGTTTGATCCTCGGCAACCCCGCGCCCGGTCGCCAGCAGGTTGGCGTAGTTGTACAAGCCCCAATCCAGCCCGGCCTCGGCCGCCCGACGATATTCCCGGGCCGCCGCCACGGCATCCGCCTCGCAACCCCAGCCATGCTCCAGGCAACGCC
>NZ_JACARK010000310.1:0-3315 GCF_013386655.1 Pseudomonas sp. K5002
CCCTGGCCGACGAGCCCGAGGCGCCTGCAGCGGCCAAGCCGGACGCGTTTGCGTCGGAGCTTGATGATGTCAACGCCGAGCTGGATCGCCTGTCGCAAAGCCTGGAACATCCGCCAATCGAACCGTCCTTCACCGCCGACGACGCGGCGTTGGGTGGCGATGAGCCGGAATTCGACTTCCTCTCCGGTACCGACGAAGTGGCCACCAAGCTCGACCTGGCGCAGGCCTACATCGACATGGGCGATGCCGACGGGGCGCGGGACATTCTTGGCGAGGTGCTCAAGGAAGGCGATGACGGTCAGAAGGGCGAAGCCAAGGAAATGCTCAGCCGGCTGGCTTGATACGCGCGGTAAATACAACGGCAGCCTTCGGGCTGCCGTTTTGCCATCCAGGCACCAAATCCATGGCGTCCCAGGCGCACGGCCTTATAATGGCCGCCTTTGCGCAACTCATCAGGCTCTCAGTTCTTGGCAAATATAGATAACGCGGCCGCCGAAATGGCCGCCGCAGGCTTTTTCAGAATCGCCCTGGGCGTGGAATACAAAGGCTCGCGCTATCGTGGCTGGCAACGCCAGGCCTCCGGTGTGCCGACGGTGCAGGAAACCCTGGAGAAGGCCCTGTCGAAAGTCGCCGACTCACCGGTGTCGCTGATGTGCGCCGGGCGGACCGATGCCGGCGTGCACGCTTGCGGGCAAGTGGTGCACTTTGACACTCAGGCCGAGCGCTCGATGAAGGCATGGGTGATGGGCGCCAATATCAACTTGCCCCACGACGTCAGCGTCAGTTGGGCCAAGGTGATGCCGGCGGACTTTCACGCGCGCTTCAAGGCCATCGCCCGGCGTTATCGCTATGTGATCTACAACGATCAGATCCGCCCGGCCCATCTCAACGAAGAAATCACCTGGAACCACCGCCCGCTGGACGCCGAGCGCATGGCCGAGGCGGCCCAGCATCTTGTAGGTATCCACGATTTCAGCGCGTTCCGTGCCGGGCAGTGCCAGGCCAAGTCGCCGATCAAGGAAGTCCACCACCTGCGGGTGACGCGCCACGGCAAGATGATCGTGCTGGATATCCGCGCCGGCGCCTTCCTGCACCATATGGTGCGCAATATCGCCGGGGTGCTGATGACCATCGGTACCGGCGAACGCCCGGTGGAATGGGCCAGGGAAGTGCTGGAAAGCCGGATTCGCCGTACCGGCGGCGTCACGGCGCATCCGTTCGGCCTGTACCTGGTGGATGTGGAGTACCGCGACGAGTTCGAATTGCCCCAGCGATTCATCGGGCCACACTTCCTCACAGGTTTCAGCGAACTTGGCGGCTGACGCCCTCAAAAGCATTTGTTACCATCCGGGACTTTCCCGGACACGCCCTGAGGTTTCATCGACATGTCTGCCGTTCGCAGCAAGATTTGCGGGATTACCCGCATAGAAGACGCGTTGGCGGCGGTCGAGGCGGGGGCCGATGCCATCGGTTTCGTGTTTTATGCCAAAAGCCCGCGGGCGGTGAATGTCTTGCAGGCGCGGGCGATCATTGCCGCGTTGCCACCGTTCGTGACCACCGTGGGGTTGTTCGTCAACGCCAGCCGCTGCGAGCTCAATGAAACCCTCGACGCCGTGCAACTGGACATGCTGCAGTTCCATGGCGATGAGAGTCCGGACGAGTGCGAGAGCTACCAGCGCCCGTACATCAAGGCGCTACGGGTCAAGGCCGGGGACGATATTGCTGCGGCATGCGCTGCCTATGGCGGGGCTCGCGGGATTCTTCTCGACACCTACGTCGAAGGCGTTCCCGGTGGTACTGGCGAGGCGTTTGACTGGTCGTTGATTCCCGAAGGGTTGAGCAAGCCGATTATCCTCGCGGGCGGCCTGAATCCGGACAACGTGGCCAGTGCCATCCAGCAGGTTCGGCCGTATGCCGTGGACGTCAGCGGCGGGGTAGAGCAGGGCAAGGGCATCAAGGATCACGCAAGGATTCGCGCATTCATGCAGGCCGTGCGCGACAGCAGCGGGACGATGTGACGGCTGGCAGTCTGCCGCCGTCCATAACTACCACTGTGTAAAACAGCCCGGCGCCGCCTGTGGGAGGCCCGGAAATGAAGTGGCAACCCTGCACGGCAGGTTGTCTGGAAGGCTGAGGGCACAGGCAGGAAATGGCTGGTCGAACGTCTGACCCCGTCCAGTTTGTGTCATCGCCACATATGAATTTAGCTCAAGGGCATACGCGGGGCTGTGTTCAAGCCACCGGTACTGGAGAAAGAAAGCATGAGCAACTGGTTAGTAGACAAACTGATCCCTTCGATCATGCGTTCCGAGGTGAAGAAAAGCTCGGTTCCTGAAGGTCTTTGGCACAAGTGCCCATCCTGCGACGCGGTGCTGTACCGCCCGGAGCTGGAAAAGACCCTGGACGTTTGCCCCAAGTGCAATCACCACATGCGTATCGGCGCCCGCGCCCGCATTGATATTTTCCTCGACGCCGATGGTCGCTCCGAACTGGGCGCTGACCTGGAGCCGGTTGACCGTCTGAAGTTCCGCGACGGCAAGAAGTACAAGGACCGCCTGACCGCGGCCCAGAAGCAGACCGGTGAAAAGGACGCGCTGATTTCCGTCAGCGGCAAGCTGCTGGGCATGCCGGTGGTGGTTTCGGCCTTTGAATTCTCCTTCATGGGCGGCTCGATGGGCGCCATCGTCGGTGAGCGTTTTGTACGTGCCGCCAACTACGCGCTGGAAAACCGTTGCCCGATGATCTGCTTCGCCGCCTCCGGTGGTGCGCGGATGCAGGAAGCACTGATCTCCCTGATGCAAATGGCCAAGACCTCCGCGGTACTGGCGCGTCTGCGCGAAGAAGGTATTCCGTTCATCTCCGTGCTGACCGACCCGGTCTACGGTGGTGTTTCCGCCAGCCTGGCGATGCTGGGTGACGTGATCGTCGGTGAGCCGAAGGCGCTGATCGGCTTTGCCGGCCCGCGTGTTATCGAGCAAACCGTTCGCGAAAAACTGCCGGAAGGCTTCCAGCGCAGCGAGTTCCTGCTGGAGCACGGCGCGATCGACCTGATCATTCCGCGCGGCGAACTGCGTCCGCGCCTGGGTAGCCTGCTGGCGCAAATGATGGGCCTGCCGACACCTGTGTACGTCGCGCCTAAAATCGAGCCGATTGTCGTGCCACCGGTGCCTGCAAACATATGACCCAGCGTACCCTGGGCGAATGGCTCGCCTACCTTGAGCAGTTGCATCCGTCAGCCATCGACATGGGCCTGGAGCGCTCGCAACAGGTAGCGGCCCGCCTCGGGTTGGGCCGGCCGGCGCCGCGTGTGATCAC
>NZ_JACARK010000311.1:0-1173 GCF_013386655.1 Pseudomonas sp. K5002
GATTCAGCTGGCAGATGTCGCCGCCGCCGAGGTCGACCTGGCGATTCGCTACGGCAAGGGCGACTGGACCGACGTGCAGGCCACGCGCCTGATGAGCGAAACACTGTCACCCGTTTGCAGCCCGGCGTTCAAGGCCAGCCAACTGGCCAATGGCCCGCTGCTGATGGCCACCTCGCACCGCCCTTTCGAGTGGACCGACTGGTCCCGGCATTATCAGGTGGATGTGGAGCACT
This sequence comes from Pseudomonas sp. K5002, assembly GCF_013386655.1. Classification (NCBI taxonomy): domain Bacteria; kingdom Pseudomonadati; phylum Pseudomonadota; class Gammaproteobacteria; order Pseudomonadales; family Pseudomonadaceae; genus Pseudomonas; species Pseudomonas sp. K5002. Next base: position 234 of record NZ_JACARK010000311.1, read on the forward strand.
ACCCCAAGGCGCTGCTGCACGACTACAACATCGTGGTCGAAGCCGCCGTCGCCGGCCAGGGCATCGCCATGGGCCGCCACCGCCTGATCGAACGCAGGCTCAAGGAAGGCACATTGGTGGAGGCCTTCGACTGGCCGCCCTATCAAAGCGAGATCGGTTACTGGCTGATTGCCCCGCATGGCGAAACCAGCACGGCGGCCGCTTGTTTCAGTGAATGGCTGCGGGAAATCTGTGCCGACGCATGAGTTATTTCGATACGTCGAGTTAAATCTATCCGTTTGTCGGCGAAAATCGCCCCGCCCATGCTGAAGACTCTTTCCAAGAGGATTCATCATGAGCCACTCCATCTCACAACGCGTACAAGCCCTCGGCCTGAGCCTGCCGACACCCAGCCAGCCGATTGCCAACTACGTCAATTACGTGATCAGCCAGAACCAGCTGTTCATCTCCGGCCAAATCCCGCTGCTGGACGGCAAACCGACTTACATCGGAAGACTCGGCGAATCCATCAGCGAAGACGAAGGCGCCAAGGCCGCCGAACTCGCGGCGCTGGGCCTGCTGGCCCAATTAAGCGATGCCCTGGGCGATGACCTGTCGCGACTGGTGCGCATCATTCGGTTGGGCGTATTTATCGCCAGCAGCGGTGATTTCCAGCGCCAGGGTGCAGTCGCCAATGGCGCTTCGAACTTGCTGGTCAACGCCCTCGGCGACAAAGGCCGGCATGCCCGTACGGCCGTGGGCGTCGCCAGCTTGCCGGGCGGCGTAGCCGTGGAGATCGACGCGATTTTCGAGTTGCAGCCGTGACTGCGCTGTCCCTGACCGAGGTCCGGGAGCTGCGGGACGAAACGCCGGGCTGCCAGTCCGGCATCGTCCACTTCAACCACGCCGGGGCCTCCCTGCCCAGCCAAGGGACGCTCGATGCAATCATTGACCAGTTGCA
>NZ_JACARK010000312.1:0-14308 GCF_013386655.1 Pseudomonas sp. K5002
GGCAGCTCGAAATTGACCACCTTGAGCGCCGCGCTGGCCAGTGACGACGTTGCTGCCATGCCGATACGCGCGTTTTTGCAACCTACTCTAGAGATTTACTGGTGCCCATGAGCCAAGGATCAGCCGCGATGAACAGCCCTCAACCTACCGTTTCCATGGCGGACAAAGTTGCCTTGATCGACAGCCTCTGCGCCAAGGCGCGGATCCTGCCGGTGATCACCATTGCCCGCGAACAGGACATCCTGCCGCTGGCCGATGCCCTGGCAGCCGGTGGTTTGACCGCACTGGAAGTGACCCTGCGTTCGCAGTTCGGCCTCAAGGCCATCCAGGTACTGCGTGAGCAGCGTCCGGAGCTGTGCACCGGTGCCGGTACCGTGCTGGATCGTCATATGCTGGAAGCGGCCGAAGTGGCCGGTTCGCAATTTATCGTCACCCCCGGGATTACCCGTGACCTGCTGGAAGCCTCGGTACACAGCTCGATTCCGCTGTTGCCGGGCATCAGCAATGCCTCCGGGATCATGGAAGGTTATGGCCTGGGTTATCGCCGCTTCAAGCTGTTCCCGGCTGAAGTCAGCGGTGGCGTGGCGGCGATCAAGGCCCTGGGCGGCCCGTTTGGCGAAGTGAAATTCTGCCCGACTGGCGGGGTTGGCCCGGCCAACATCAAGAGCTACATGGCGTTGAAAAATGTGATGTGCGTGGGCGGTAGCTGGATGCTTGATCCGGAATGGGTCAAGAACGGCGACTGGGCACGCATCCAGGAAACCACCGCCGAGGCGCTGGCCCTGCTGGACTGATTGGATTTACCGAATCGTTGTTGCTGTGTTCTACGGCATTTTTGCGGTGCACTTGGTCGGTGTACCGCTTTTTTTTGCCTGCGGAAAATGGCCCACTCCCACTGTAGGAGCGAGCTTGCTCGCGAAAAAACCGAGAGCACCGCTGGGTGTCAGGTTTCCCGTGTCATCGTTAACGACCTTCGCGAGCAAGCTCGCTCCTACAGTGATATCGCGCTCAGTTCGGTGATGGCTTTGATCAGCGCATGAATGTCTGCCGCTGACGTCAAAAAGCCTGGTGTCACCCGAATACAACTGCCGAACGACGCGCCGCTGCGGGTTGTGGTGAAGAGGTCGTATTCCTTGAGCAGTCGGTCCGCCATCACCTGCTGATCCGGCTTGTCAGTGAACTTGAACGACGTGATCGCGCAATACAGCCGTGGATCGTCCGGCGTCAGCACTTCAATTCCCGGCAACTGCCGCACCTCACTCACCCACAAATCCCGCAGGTAATTAAGGCGGGCCCCCTTGGCCTTCGACCCGCCCAATGCCCGATGCTCTTCGAACACCAGCGGCAAGGTCATCAACGCCGGGAAATTCGGCGTGCTGTATGGCGTGCGGGCACGTACATCGGTGGCCGGGTAATGAAACTCACCCATGTCCGGATCAATGTCTGCCAACCGTTGCGGGTCGATATAAATAAAGCCCAGGGTCAACGGCGCACCGATCCACTTGTGCAGGTTGAAACCGGCAAACGCGATACCCAACTGCGCCAGGTTGAACTCGATCTGCCCCAGCGCATGGGCGCCATCGAGGATCACATCAATTCCATGTTCCCTGGCAGCGCCGGCAATCGCCTCCACCGGCATCACCAGCCCGGTGCGGTGAGTCACGTAGGTCAGTGCCAGCAGTTTCAGGCGGGGATAGCGCAGGAACGCATCGCGATACGTCTGCACCAGGCTGTCGAAACTGGCCGGGTGTTCGTGGGCAATCTCGATCACTTCTACGCCGCGATTCTGCGCCAGCCAGCGCATGGCGCCCTTGACGGTGTCGTACTCCAGGTCGCTGATCAGCACCTGGTCGCCGGGCTGCAAGCGGTTGTAGTTGCGGATCAGCGACTGCAACGCATCCGAGGCGCAGCGGGTGAGGGCGATGGCTTCAGGATCGGCGTCCATCAACTGCGCCAACTGGTTACGGATCTCGACGTTTTCGCCCTGCTCGAAACGCTGGCGCACATGGATCGAGTTGCTGCGGTTGATGAAGGCGACGTTGTCCTGATACTGCTCAAGTACCGCGCGGCTCATGCGCCCGAAGTAACCGTTTTCGAGGTTGATCGGGCCGGGCTCCAGGTCGTAGCGCTGGGCGATGGCGTGCCAGTGTTGTTCGTCGCGGGTACTGTCCATGTGCGTGCTCTATTAATGACGAGGGGCGGGCTTGCCGTGCTTGGCGCGTAGGGGTTCCAGCAGTTCGGATAAACCGTTGTGGTCGATTTCCTGCATCAGGGCCAGCAACCCGCCCAGTTCGCCGTGGGGGAAACCTTCACGGGCGAACCAGTTCAGGTAGGGGCCGGGCAAGTCGGCAATGATCCGGCCCTTGTACTTGCCGAAGGGCATTTCGCGGGTGATCAGCAGTTCAAGTTTTTCAGGGTTCATTGCGGCTTCAGGTGTTTGAGTCGATGCCTTGGAAAATACAGGCATTCTGCATGGAGGCCAAATGACAGATCATGCAAATAAAGCGGATACAGATTTTTGTGTATTGGCTAACTTATTGAAATTTAAGTAATAAATTGTTTTTCAAAAGCTGGCACGGGCGCTGCAATTACTAATACACGTTTCTTAACCCGCGAAGGAATTGAAAAATGACTGATATCAACAAAGAATCGATCTCCGTACTCAACGACCTGATCGAGACCAGCAAAGACGGCCAGGAAGGCTTCAAGACCTGCGCAGAAGACATCAAGCACCCAGAACTCAAAGCCCTGTTTGCCAAACGTTCCGTTGATTGCGGTACCGCCGCTGCCGAACTGCAGACCGCAGTAAGAGCGCTGGGTGGCGATCCGGAAGATTCCGGCAGCGTCGCCGGTGCCTTGCACCGTGGTTGGGTCGACGTGAAGTCGATGGTGACCGGTAAAGACGAAGAAGCCGTGCTGAACGAAGCCGAGCGCGGTGAAGACCACGCACTGAAGGCTTACAAAGAAGCGATCGAGAAGATCAACAAGCACAACCTGCTGGGCATTCGTGACCTGGTAGAGCGTCAGTTCCACGGCGCGCAACGCAACCACGACCAGGTGAAAGCCCTGCGTAACCAGGCTCGCGCTCAGTCTTGAGCCCCGCCTGAATAAAAAAGCCCCGCAGATGCGGGGCTTTTTCATGGGCGTTCGTTCAACCGATGCTGATGGCCGGCAGTTCGGTCAGGGTCACGGTCTGCTGCTTGCGTGGCGCGAGGATCTCGGCTTCGCCGTCTACCACCAGTTCATCGCGCTGGTTGAATACGCGGGTGGCGATGCGCACGCGGAATTTCGGCAGCTTCTCGAGGATTTCCAGACGCACGGTCAGGGTGTCGCCGATTTTGACCGGCTTCTGGAAGGTCATTTGCTGGCCGATGTATATCGTGCCGGGCCCAGGCAACTCGCACGCAACCGCCGCGCTGATCAGGGCGCCGCTGAACATGCCGTGGGCAATGCGCTCCTTGAACATGGTCGCCTTGGCGAATTCGGCGTCCAGATGCACCGGGTTGTGGTCGCCGGACATTGCCGCGAACAACTGGATATCGCGCTCTTCGACGGTCTTGCTGTAGCTGGCGGTCTGGCCGACTTCGAGGGCTTCGTAAGGCGTGTTGGTAACCTGGGTCATCAGTTGGTGCATCCTGTGGCTAATCAGAAATCTTAATATATTGATTTTAAACGAAAAATCATTCGCAGCGAGTAGGGCGGCGCAGCACTGCTGCCTGGGCCAGCCACGTCAGCACGTCGGCTGTGACCGCATCACGGTTGGTTTCGTTGAATAATTCGTGGCGCGCCTGTGGGTAAATGCTCAGCTCCAGGTGCTGGCAGCCGGCTTCACGCAACGCATTGGCCAGACTTTTGAGACGCTTGCCTTCACTGACCGGATCACATTCACCGCCCATTATCAGGATGGGCAGCCCCGGGTCTATCTGAGCGAGATTGGACGCTTTGCTGATTTGCTGCAAGCCGCCCAGCAGGTCGATCCACAGCTGGTTGGTGCAACGGAAGCCGCAAAGCGGGTCGCTGACGTACTTGTCGACCTCGGCCGGGTCACGGCTGAGCCAGTCGAAAGCGGTGCGATTGGGTTTGAACGCCTTGTTGAACGATCCAAATGACAGGAAATCAATCAGCGCACTGCACCCGCGCAACCCCTGGCGCAGGCGTTCGACATGGGCAATCACCTTGGCCGCGCCGTACAGCGCCACCGGCTGGAAATTCGAGCCGCTGAGAATCGCCCCGTTAAGGCTCGCGCTGTGGTGCAGCAGGTACGCCTGGGCAATGTAGCTGCCCATGCTGTGGCCCAGCAGGATGATCGGCACCCCCGGCGCTTGCTGGCCGATATGCTGGTTGAGGCTCGCCAGGTCGCCCACCACCTTGTTCCAGCCGTCTTTCTCGGCGAACAGCCCCAGGGTGCCCTCGTCGGCGGTACGCCCGTGGCCGCGCTGGTCGGGGGCGTACAGGCCGTAGCCGGCATCGCACAACGCCTGGGCCAGGCGGGCATAGCGGCCACTGTGCTCGGCCATGCCGTGGGCCAGCATGATCAGCGCCTTGGGCGGCCCGTCCGGCAGCCACTGGTTGACGTACACCCGACTGCGGTCATTCGCGGTCAGCCAGAAAGTGGTGTGGTTCATGGCGCTTCCTTTGCTCAGGGTCGTTGCAGTGTATAGCTCATTCACCGCAGGCCGCTGGATCAGCGCTGGCCTTGGCGGGGAGATTCACACAATCAATGACGCATCTTGTTGTATTTGCCTGATTGACCATAGCTGCTAACGTCCCCAAAGCTCCGCTTTCATCGCAACATCAAAAGCGGCCGGACCACTCAGGTAAGAGGACAAGAATAATGCAACCTGATTTCTGGAATGACAAACGCGCAGCCGGGGTTCCCAACGAGATCGACCTCACAGCCTATAAATCGGTGATCGAAGTCTTCGAGCGTTCCTGCAAGACCTTTGCCGATCGTCCGGCGTTCAGCAACATGGGGATCACCCTGACCTACGCCGAGCTGGATCGGCGCAGCGCCGCGTTCGCCGGTTACCTGCAGTGGCACACCGACCTCAAGCCGGGTGACCGCATTGCCGTGCAGATGCCCAACGTCCTGCATTATCCGATTGCCGTGTTCGGCGCCCTGCGCGCCGGGCTGATCGTGGTCAACACCAACCCGTTGTACACCCCGCGGGAAATGCGTCACCAATTCAAGGATGCAGGCATTCGTGCGCTGGTGTACCTGAACCTGTTTGGCTCGCGGGTTGAAGAAGTCAGCAAGGACATCGAGATCGAATACCTGATCGAAGCGAAGATGGGCGACTTCATGCCCGCCGCCAAGGGCTGGCTGATCAACACCGTGGTCGACAAGGTGAAGAAGATGGTCCCGGCCTATAACCTGCCGCAAGCCATCTCCTTCAAGCGCGCCCTGCGCATGGGCGCCGGCCAGGCACTCAACCGCCATCCGGTGACCCTCGACGACATCGCGGTGCTGCAATACACCGGCGGCACCACCGGCCTGGCCAAGGGCGCAATGCTTACCCACGGCAACCTGGTGGCCAACATGCAGCAAGTGCGGGCGTGCATGTCGCAACTGGGGGACGACGGCCATCCGCTGATCAAGGAAGGCCAGGAGGTGATGGTGGCGCCGCTGCCGCTGTACCACATCTATGCCTTCACCGCGAATTGCATGTGCATGATGGTATCGGGCAACCACAACGTACTGATCACCAATCCCCGGGACATTGGCGGCTTTATCAAGGAGCTGAAAAAGTGGCGCTTCACCGGGCTGCTGGGGCTCAACACCCTGTTCGTGGCCTTGATGGACCACCCGGACTTCAAGAGCCTGGATTTCTCCCACCTCAAGCTCACCAACTCCGGCGGCACCGCACTGGTCAAGGCCACGGCCGAGCGCTGGCAGCAACTGACCGGCTGCGCGATTGGTGAAGGCTACGGCTTGACCGAAACCTCACCGGTGGCCAGCACCAACCCCTATGGCGGCAAATCGAAGCTGGGCACCGTGGGCATTCCGGTGCCGGGCACGGCGATGAAGATCATCGACGACAACGGCGCGGAGCTGCCGCTGGGCGAGCGGGGCGAGCTGTGCATCAAGGGCCCGCAAGTGATGAAGGGCTACTGGCAGCAACCGGTGGCCACTGCCGAGACCCTGGACGCCGAAGGCTGGCTCAAGACCGGCGATATCGCGGTGATCGACCCGGACGGCTTTGTGCGCATCGTTGATCGCAAGAAGGATCTGATCATCGTCTCGGGGTTCAACGTGTACCCCAACGAGATCGAAGACGTGGTGATGGCGCATCCGGCGGTGGCCAGCTGCGCGGTGATCGGCGTACCGGACGAGCGTACCGGCGAGGCGGTGAAGCTGTTTGTGGTGGCCCGTGCCCAGGGCGTGAGCCTTGAAGAGCTGAAGACCTACTGCAAGGCCAACTTCACCGGCTACAAGGTGCCCAAGCATATTGTGTTGCGTGAGTCGTTGCCGATGACGCCGGTGGGCAAGATCCTGCGGCGCGAATTGCGCGACATAGCCTGATTTGAAATAAGGTCAAAAAATGTGGGAGCGGGCTTGCTCGCGAAAGCGGTGTACCAGTCGACATATCCTGTGACTGACACTGCGCTTTCGCGAGCAAGCCCGCTCCCACATTTGGTTTTTATTCATTCAGTTTAAATGCGTAGAAGCCCATTCCAGAGCCCTTTCTTGGCTTATAGAATCTTTGCTCTAAAAATGACCATTAGATATTCTTGAGTCATGTTTATGACCGTAGGGGCCTCTTTTGGCTCTAGGCGGCCCTTGGCAAAGCTGCTACTCTCGGCGCGCTTTGTGACCTCTTGGCCTGCTTTTAACCGCCAGACTCACCCAAAAACAAACAAATAATAATCGCATCAAATGCGATGAATGAATTCGCGTCGCTGAGGAGTGGGCTTCCATGATCGAAGACTTTTGGAAGGATAAGTACCCCGCCGGGATTGCTGCAGAAATCAATCCAGACGAGTATCCGAATATTCAGGCGGTACTGAAGCAGTCCTGCCAACGCTTCGCCAACAAACCGGCTTTCAGCAACCTGGGCAAGACAATCACCTACGGTGAACTGTACGAACTGTCCGGCGCCTTCGCCGCTTACCTGCAACAGCATACCGATTTGCAGCCCGGTGATCGAATCGCCGTGCAACTGCCCAACGTCCTGCAATACCCGGTCGCCGTGTTCGGCGCCATCCGTGCCGGCCTGATCGTGGTCAACACCAACCCGCTGTACACCGCGCGGGAAATGGAACACCAATTCAACGACTCCGGTGCCAAGGCCCTGGTCTGCCTGGCCAACATGGCGCACCTGGCTGAAAAAGTCGTGCCCAAGACTTCCGTCCGGCACGTGATCGTCACCGAAGTCGCCGACCTGTTGCCGCCGCTCAAGCGCCTGCTGATCAACAGCGTCATCAAGTACGTGAAGAAGATGGTCCCGGCCTATCACTTGCCCAAGGCGATCAAGTTCAACGACGTCCTGGCCAAGGGCCACGGCCAGCCGGTGAACGAAGTCAGCCCCGCCAGCGACGAAGTCGCCGTGCTGCAATACACCGGCGGCACCACGGGCGTGGCCAAGGGCGCGATGCTGACCCACCGCAACCTCGTCGCCAACATGCTGCAGTGCAAGGCGCTGATGGGCTCCAACCTGAATGAAGGTTGCGAGATCCTGATTACCCCGCTGCCGCTGTACCACATCTATGCCTTCACCTTTCATTGCATGGCGATGATGCTGATCGGCAACCACAACATCCTGATCAGCAACCCGCGCGACCTGTCGGCGATGGTCAAGGAACTGTCGAAGTGGAAGTTCAGCGGCTTTGTCGGCCTGAACACCCTGTTTGTTGCCCTGTGCAACAACGACGCCTTCCGCAAGCTGGATTTCTCGGCGCTGAAGGTCACCCTGTCCGGCGGCATGGCCCTGCAACTGGCGGCGGCCGAGCGCTGGAAAGCGGTCACCGGCTGCTCCATCTGCGAAGGTTACGGCATGACCGAAACCAGCCCGGTGGCCACCGTGAACCCGATCCAGAACATCCAGATCGGCACCATCGGCATTCCGGTGCCGTCGACCCTGTGCAAGGTCATCACCGATGACGGCGTCGAGCTGGCGCTGGGTGAAGTGGGCGAGTTGTGCGTCAAGGGCCCGCAAGTGATGAAGGGCTACTGGCAGCGCGAAGACGCCACCGCCGAGATCCTCGACAGCGAAGGCTGGCTGAAGACCGGTGACATCGCGATCATCCAGCCGGATGGCTACATGCGCATTGTCGACCGCAAGAAGGACATGATTCTGGTCTCCGGTTTCAACGTCTACCCCAACGAGCTGGAAGACGTGCTGGCGACCCTGCCGGGCGTGCTGCAATGCGCGGCCATTGGTGTGCCGGACGAGAAGTCCGGGGAACACATCAAGATCTTCATCGTGGTCAAGCCGGGTGCCAGCCTGACCAAAGACCAGGTGATGGAGCACATGCGCGCCAACGTCACCGGCTACAAGGTGCCCAAGGCCGTGGAATTCCGCGATGCGCTGCCGACCACCAACGTGGGCAAGATCCTGCGGCGTGAGTTGCGGGATGAAGAACTGAAAAAGCTGGGTTTGAAGAAGTAAATCGGCCCCAACAAAAAGCCCCGCAGATGCGGGGCTTTTTATTGAACGCTGATCCGGCCACTTGGAATGCAATCCAAATGTGGGAGCGGGCTTGCTCGCGAAAGCGGTGTGCCAGTGATATACCGGTTACTGACACACCGCATTCGCGAGCAAGCCCGCTCCCACAGGTTTTACCGTATTCCTACAGTGCGAACTGCGCGAAGCTCACACCGGCACCGGCCGGGCGTACGTCCTTGAGGAACGAGTCCTTGTCGGCACTCAGCTCCAGGGTAATCTCCGGCTTGCGCTTGCCGGCATTGCGCACCACCAGGCCTTCCAGCTTCTCGCGCAAAAACACCGTTGGCACCTTCAGGTGCAGCAACTGGTCGCTCTCGGCGTTGTGCATCAACAAGTGGATCCACTCGTACTGGCCCACGGCAATCCGGCCCACCGGCAGGTCGAACCACCAGATGTTGCGTTTGCGGTCCAGGTCGGTGAAGTGGCAGTTGTTGACACCGAGTACGGCACCGCCCAGTTCCTGGTTTCTGCGGGCAATGGCCTGTGCTTTATTGAGTTTCATAACCTTCCTACGGGATCTGTTACCCAGCGCTTGCGCCTGGATGTGCCCGGCATTCTCGTGGGTTGGCCGCAAAACATAAAGCCAAACCTGTACGGCGCGATGAAATGCCGCTGAAAAAATAATTGAAACTCTCTGGAAAGGCCAAGGGTCAACGATTACGTAGTGACCAAAATCCTTGATTGTTCCCAGGAGAAATACCATGAGTAGCACATCGGATAAGGCAAAAGGTTTGGCGAACGAAGCCGTAGGCAACATCAAGCAAGGTGTTGGCAAAGTCACCGGCAACGACAAGTTGCGGGCTGAAGGCGTGGTTCAGGAAAAGAAAGGTGAAGTGCAAAAAGCAGTCGGCGACACCAAGGACGCAGTAAAGAAAGCGGTCAAATAGTCCCGACCTGGCTGCCTGCACTCCAGCAGCCCGACGGCCATCCACGGATGGCCGTTTTTGTGTCACCTGCAGTGATTAAAGTTTGGAAATTGTTTCAAGGTCGCCAAATAAGCTACCTTGATGTAGAAAACGGCCCCTGAGTCGCCCACGAACTCAACTTTTTGCGGCGAAAGGAGACGCTATGATTTTTCCGGTATTACAAGGCTTGCCCCTGCACAAAGTGCTGGTGCGCACTGTCACAGAGTTCCTCGATGACGAGATGCCTACGTACGCCTCGGCGCTGGCCTACCAGATGCTGTTCTCGCTGTTTCCCTTCCTGCTGTTCCTGATTGCCCTGATCGGTTTCCTGCACCTGCCGGACTTCTTCACCTGGCTGCGCATGCAATCGGAACTGGTATTGCCGCCCCAGGCCCTCGAACAGGTCAACCCGGTGATCGACCAGTTGCAGCAATCCAAGGGTGGCCTGTTGTCGGTGGGTATCGTGATCGCGCTGTACACCGCCTCGGCGGGTGTGCGCCTGATGATGAGTGCGATGAATGCCGCCTATGACGTGGTGGAAGGCCGACCGATCTGGAAGCGCTTCCCGCTGTCGATTTTCTACACCGTAGGCTTCGCCGGCATGCTGTTGGCCGCCGCCGCCTTGATGGTGCTCGGGCCCCAGGTGATGGAATGGCTGGCGGGGCAGATCGGCATGCAGGAATTCGTGGTCACGCTGTGGACCATCCTGCGTTGGCCGCTGATCGTCATCCTGTTGATGTTCTCCGTGGCGTTGATGTACTACGTGATGCCTGACGTGAAGCAGAAGTTTCGCTTCATCACACCGGGTTCGGTGCTGGCGGTGGTGGTCTGGATCGTCGCTTCCCTGGGTTTTGGCTATTACGTCAAAACCTTTGCCGACTACAACGCCATGTATGGCAGTATCGGCGCGATCATTGTGCTGCTGTTGTACTTCTACATCTCGGCTGCCGTGCTGTTGCTGGGGGCGGAGATGAACGCGGTGATCGAACACATGTCGGCTGAAGGCAAGGATCCTGGTGAAAAGGACTTTGGCGAGCACGACGAAAAAAAGCATGTTTCCGGCCTCGGCCGAGACCCCTCACTCAAGCCCACTACCGACGAAGTCTGATCGATGATCCGTGAAATCCTGAAAATGGGCGATGAGCGCCTGCTGCGTATTGCCCCGCCGGTTCCGCCGGAGATGTTCGACAGCCCCGAGCTGTGGCAGTTGATTGATGACATGTTCCAGACCATGGAACACGTCGGTGGCGTCGGCCTGGCCGCGCCGCAGATTGGAGTGGACCTGCAACTGGTGATCTTCGGTTTCGAGAGCAGCGAACGCTACCCGGACGCGCCCGCCGTGCCCCAGACCATCCTGATCAACCCGCTGATCACGCCGCTCAGCCCGGTGCTGGAAGAAGGCTATGAAGGGTGCCTGTCGGTGCCTGGTTTGCGTGGGGCAGTGGACCGTTACCAGCAGATTCGCTACGAAGGGTTTGACCCCAAGGGCGAGCCGATTGTGCGGATTGCCGAAGGCTTTCACGCGCGGGTGGTACAGCACGAGTGCGATCACCTGATCGGCCGGCTGTACCCGTCGCGGATTACCGATTTCAGCAAGTTCGGGTTTATCGAAGTGATGTTCCCGGATATGGATCCGACGGCAGACGAATAACCCTCAGGCAAAACACACCTCAAACTGTGGGAGCGGGCTTGCTCGCGAAAGCGGAGTGCCAGTCACCGAAGATTGATCCACCGCATTCGCGAGCAAGCCCGCTCCCACATTTGTTCTGCGTGCATTCAGCTTATTTTGCGGGCTTCACAAACCGCAACGTCATCCGGTCCGACTCACCAATCGCCACATACTTGGCCTTGTCCTTTTCCCCCAACGTCAACGCCGGCGGCAAGGTCCAGACCCCATCCGGGTAGTCCTTGGTATCTTTCGGGTTGGCATTCACCTCGCTCTGCCCCTCAAGCTTGAACCCCGCATCCGTCGCCAGTTTCACCACATACGCGGTGGTCAGGTAACCGCTGTGCTTGATGTCTTCCAGCGATGCCCCGTCCTTGGCCCGGTGATCCACCACCCCCAGCACGCCGCCCGGTTTCAACACCTTGAAGAACGCCTCGAACATCGCCGGCGCCGTATCCGCCATCACCCAGTTATGCACGTTGCGAAAGGTCAGCACGGTGTCGGCCGAGCCAGGCTTGCCCAGCACCGGAGCCTTGGGGTCGAACTCGGCGAAGCCGGCCTTGGAATAATGCACCGGGTCTGCGGCGAATTTCTTTTTCAGGTTTTCTTCTGATGTACGCGCGTAGGCACTGCTGTTCGGCGCCTGCACGGCGGCGATGTAGTGGCCGTTATCCTTGAGCAGCGGCGCCAGCAGCTCGCTGTACCAGCCACCACCGGGGGTGATTTCGATCAGGGTCTGGTCGGCCCGCAGGCCAAAGAACTCCAGGGTCTGCTGCGGGTGACGATACCCATCACGCGCGCTGTTGGCCGGCACGCGCCAACTGCCGGCGAGCACGGTTGCATACTGCTCGGCGGAAACCGGCGCTTCGGCTGCCTGGCTCAACGCCGGGGCGAGGAGAGCTGCAAGGGATAAGGCTGCAAGGGTCGCTTTCATGATCATCCTGTAATGGGCCGCTGGTGCCGCCGAGGCTAGCATGGGGCCCACAACGGCTGATCACACTTTATTGAAGGTCGACCTCACCAACGGTTCTAAGCCCATGGCGATCATCGGCTTGTTGCGTTTGTAGCGCACCAGGCGCTCCGACAAGGACTGCGGCAGCAACGTGTCCTGGGTAAAACCCTGGCGTTGATAAAAGCCTTCCAGGTCCGGATGGCACAGCAGCCACACCGTGCCTTCAACGCTTGCGACCGAGGCGCGGATCAATTGCGCCGCCAGCCCCTGGCCACGCAGCGCCGGGTCGACAAACAGCCCGGTCAACCACTGCCCACCCACCACCGGCGTCAGGCACAGGCCCGCGACAATCTCGCTGCCCTTGGCCACCCACAACTGGCCACCCTTGAGGGCCTTCATCGGTGAGTTATGGCTGCGATAGAACTTGTTCAGCAGCGGCCACAACGGCTCTGCCAGTCGGTCGATGTGCAACTCGGGCATGGTTTTCAAACACGCGAATCCAGGGGGTGCAGATTATAAGTCGGGCAAAGCGCCTTCTGTTGGGCAATCGGTGTTATACCCAGTGTTACATCCCCTGTAAGTGGAGCACGCATCATGGCCAAAGGTCTGAATTCCAAGAAAGCTGACAAGAAGAAACCGGCAAAGACCGCCGATGAAAAACGCGCCGAGAAAAAGGCCAAGAAAACCGACAGCAACCTGTTCGGTCATTAAGTTCTAAGCTAAGCACCAAACGATCTGCAAGATTTTCCCGCCCCATTGCACAGAGCAGGATGAAGCCGACTTTTTCGTCGGCCACGCCTGCCCTGAGCTGCCGATGTCCAACTACCTTGATGAAACCCAGCGCCGGGAAATCGAAGCCCTGGCCCAGACCTTTACCGCCCGCACCGAGTGGCCGACCTGGCTGCTGTTGATCGGCGTCTATGCCGGCTGGTTTGCCGTGATCCTCGCCAGCCGCTGGCTTGGCCTGTGGCTGAGTACCGCACTGTTGATCCCGCTCGTGACGCTGTGGATGTCCCTGCAACATGAACTGCTGCACGGCCATCCCACCCGCTTCACTGCTTTGAACAAACTCCTCGGCTACGCACCGTTTGCCGTCTGGTACCCCTACACCCTGTACCGCAACTGCCACCTGGTGCACCACAACGACGAAGACCTGACGGTGCCCGGTGTCGACCCGGAAAGCCGCTACCTGAATCAGCGGCAGTGGGACGACAGTTCGCTGTTCGAGCGCACCTTGCATTGGCTGACCAAGACCGTCCTGGGGCGCTTCCTGTTGGGTTCGCCGCTGGCGCTGTGGAAGCTGGCGCGCAACGAGGTCAGGCGCCTGCGCAAAGGCCAGCGCCAGGCGTGGCTGATGTGGCTGAGCCATGGCACCGTGACCGTGCTGATGCTGACCTTCATCGCCCACTACAGCGTGCTGCCGGTGTGGCACTACGTGGCGCTGGTCAGCGTGCCGGCCTTGTCGGTGGCGGCGATCCGTTCCTACTATGAGCATCGCCCGCACCCACAACCGGAACAGCGCACGGTGCTTAACGAAGCCGCCTGGCCGTGGACCTGGCTGTTCCTCAACAATAACCTGCACCTGGTGCATCACGACTTGCCGAAGCTGCCGTGGTATTTGCTGCCCACCGTGTACCGCGCGCGCCGCGAACAATGGGTGGCGCGCAGCGGCGGGTTCCTGGTGCAGGGTTACGGCCAGTTGATCGGCCGTCACGGGCTCAAGGCCATCGACAGCCCACGGCACCCCTTTGCTTGAGAGACGACCATGAGTGACCGCTACGCCGAACTGCTGATGTACGTGGCGCCGCAGCAGGTGCAACAGGCCAATGAGCGCTGGCTTTCGCGCATCCTTGAGCGCCTGGGCGCGACCCGCCGCAAGGCTGATCATCTCGACCTGCGCAGCCTGTGGCGCGCCCCGCAATTGCTGCTGACGCAAACCTGCGGCTACCCGCTGATGACCGAGCTGCGCGGGCAAGTCCAGGTGATTGGCCGCCCGCGCTACGAACTGCCCCACAGCAGCGGCGGCCAGCATTGCAGCCTGTTGCTGACCCGCGACGACAATCCCCGCGTTGCCTTGGCGGACTTCCAAGACAGCCGCGGCGTGATCAACGGCCATGAC
>NZ_JACARK010000313.1:0-2276 GCF_013386655.1 Pseudomonas sp. K5002
ACAGCGCCAGGTCCAGACCCTGGATGCCCAGCGCCTTGGGCCCGCCGGCAGCGCCGGGAAGGATGCCGACGTCCGCAGGCGCAAGCCCCTGCTCACGAATGCGTGCAAAAGCGCGTTTACCGGCCTTGAGGGTCAAGGCGGGGAACTTCATATGGATAGCAGTCATACCGGTCTCATTTACCGCGAGCAGGGCAGTATAGAAAATCTTGCCCGGTTGCAGGCAAAGGTCTCGCAGAGAATTGCCATGGTGGCAATTCAGTTTCAGTTAAGTTGGATCCAGTACCGTGAGCCCCGTAGGCAAAATATCCCGAAACGGAGACTCACCATGAAAACCCTCACAGCCTTGATCGCCAGCAGTATCATCGCCCTCACCGCAGGCGTCGCCCAGGCTCGCGACCTGGGGCCGGACGAAGCACTGAAGTTGCGCGACGCTGGTACCATTGTGTCTTTCGAGAAGCTCAACGCCACGGCGTTGGCCAAACATCCCGGCGCCACCGTGCATGAAACCGAGCTTGAAGAGGAATACGGCAAATACCTTTATCAGGTTGAACTGCGCGACGCCCAGGGCGTCGAGTGGGACCTGGAATTGGACGCTGTCACCGGCGCCGTCCTCAAGGATCATCAGGATACGTAATGAAGGTAAATCTACGCACCAGCGTTCAAGTGGCGCTGGTGCTCCTGGCATTTTGCTCAGGCCTGGCCGCTCGGGACCTGGGCCAGGATGAAGCGCTGCGCCTGCGCCAGAAGGGCGTGATCGCGCCGCTTGAGCATCTGCTGGGCCCGGCTTTCGAGCGCTACCCGGGCGCCAAGCTGCTGGACGCCGAGCTTGAAGAGCACAAGGATCGCCCTGTGCGCTATATCTATGAAATCGAACTATTGACGGTGGAAGGCGTGGTGCGCGAGATCGAACTCGATGCCAACACCGGTCAACTGCTCAAAGACAAGGAAGACGACTGATGCGCCTGCTGCTGGTGGAAGACCACGTACCCCTGGCCGATGAGCTGATGGCCGGACTCAATCGCCAGGGCTATGCCGTCGACTGGTTGGCGGATGGGCGCGATGCGGTGTACCAGGGGCGCAGCGAACCCTACGACCTGATCATCCTTGACCTCGGCCTGCCGGGTTTGCCTGGGCTTGAGGTGTTGACGCAATGGCGTGCCGCCGGCCTGGCCACGCCGGTGCTGATCCTCACTGCCCGCGACTCCTGGGCCGAGCGCATCGAAGGGCTCAAGGCCGGGGCCGACGACTACCTCAGCAAACCGTTCCATCCCGAAGAGCTGCACCTGCGTATCCAGGCCTTGCTGCGTCGTTCCCATGGCCACGCCAATCAGCCCACCTTGCAGGCTGCCGGCTTGCACCTGGATGAGGGTCGCCAGTGTGTGATGCGTGATGGCGAGGAGATCCAGCTGACCGCGGCCGAGTTTCGGCTGCTGCGTTACTTCATGCTGCACCCCGAGCAAATCCTTTCAAAAAGTCACCTGGCCGAACATTTGTACGATGGCGAGACCGAGCGTGACTCCAATGTGTTGGAGGTCCACGTCAACCACCTGCGCCGCAAATTGGGCCGCAGCGTGATCGAGACCCGGCGCGGCCAGGGTTACCGGTTTGGTGCCAGCCCGGCATGAAGTCGATCCAGCGGCGCCTGAGCCTGGGGCTGATCAGTGTGATGGTGATCGTCGGCCTGGTGCTGGCGCAGACCAGCCTGTGGCTGTTCGAAATGGGCCTGCAACGTTACCTGGAGTCCGGCTTGCGCAACGACAGCGAGAACCTGCTGGTGGCGCTGGTGCGCGGGCCGGCGGGTGTGCAACTGGATGAGCAGCGGTTGTCTCCTGCGTACCAGCGTCCGTTTTCCGGGCACTATTTCCGTATCGATTTTGCCGATACCCATTGGCGTTCCCGCTCGCTGTGGGACCAGGAACTGCCGCAGTTGCCCCACGCCGGGCTGAAGGGCAACCTGCAGTTGGGGCCGGAAGGCCAGCAGTTGCTGGTACTGCGTTCGGACTACAAACGGTTTGGCCAGTCGATTTCCATCAGCGTGGCCCAGGACTACACACCCGTCAGAGAAAGCTTTCGGCTGATGCGCCAGATCGGCCTGGTGCTGGGGCTGGCGGCGCTGTTGCTGATCCTGATTCTGCAACGGGTCACCGTGCGCCGCGCCTTGCGCCCGCTGGAGACCGCGCGCAACCAGATCGCCCAACTGCAGCAGGGCCAGCGCTCGCAACTGGACACCCAGGTGCCGGTGGAGCTGGAGCCGCTGGTGGCGCAGATCAACCATC
>NZ_JACARK010000314.1:0-2576 GCF_013386655.1 Pseudomonas sp. K5002
TGGCCACGCCGGTGCTGATCGGTCTGGGCATCAGCGAGCTGTCCGTCAGCCCGCCGCAAATCGGAGAAATCAAGGACCGTGTCCGTCACCTGGACGCAGCCCAATGCCGGCAACTGAGCCAAAGCCTGCTTAACCTGAGCAGCGCCAAAGCCGTTCGCCAAGCCTGTCAACACCACTGGCCGCTGAGCTGAAAACAACAAGAATAGGGAGACACGCCGTGTACCAATATTTTATCGAAGGGCTGCAACGCCTGGGCCGTGCGCTGATGCTGCCGATCGCGATTCTGCCGATCGCCGGCCTGCTGCTGCGACTGGGCGACACTGACCTGCTGAACATCGCGGTGATGCACGACGCCGGGCAGGCGATCTTCGCCAACCTGGCGCTGATCTTCGCCATCGGCATTGCCGTGGGTTTTGCCCGCGACAACAACGGCACGGCGGGCCTGGCAGGCGCCATCGGTTACCTGGTGATGGTCTCCACCCTCAAGGTGATGGACGCCAGCATCAACATGGGCATGCTCGCGGGCATCGCCAGCGGCTTGATGGCCGGTGCGCTGTATAACCGCTTCAAGGACATCAAGCTGCCGGAGTACCTCGCATTCTTTGGTGGGCGACGGTTTGTGCCGATCGTCACCGGGTTCTCCGCGGTGGCGCTGGGGGTGATCTTTGGTTTGATCTGGCCACCCGTGCAGCAAGGCATCAACAGCTTCGGCGTGTTGCTGATGGAAAGCGGCAGTTTTGGTGCGTTCGTGTTTGGCGTGTTCAACCGCCTGCTGATCGTCACCGGCTTGCACCATATCCTCAACAACATGGCGTGGTTTGTGTTCGGCACCTTCACCGACCCGACGACCGGCGCGGTAGTGACCGGCGACCTGACTCGCTATTTTGCCGGCGACCCGAAAGGTGGGCAGTTCATGACCGGCATGTTCCCGGTAATGCTGTTCGGCCTGCCGGCGGCGTGCCTGGCGATGTACCGCAATGCACTGCCGGAGCGGCGCAAGATCATGGGCGGGATTTTCCTGTCGATGGCGTTGACCTCGTTCCTGACCGGGGTCACCGAGCCGATCGAATTCGCCTTCATGTTCCTCGCGCCGCTCCTGTACCTGGTGCATGCGCTGCTGACCGGGTTGTCGATGGCGATCACCAACATGCTCAACATTCACCTGGGCTTTACCTTCTCCGGTGGGTTTATCGACATGGTGCTGGGCTGGGGTAAATCCACCAACGGCTGGTTGGTATTCCCGGTTGGGCTGGCGTATGCGGTGATCTACTACAGCGTGTTCAATTACTGCATCCGTCGCTTCAATTTGAAGACGCCCGGGCGTGAGGATATTCAGGTCGCGCAGGCTGAGGCCATGACCGATAACCAACGGGCCGGGGCTTACATTCGGGCGCTGGGTGGTGCAGAGAATCTGCTGAGTGTGGGTGCTTGCACGACACGTCTGCGGCTGGACATGGTGGACCGCAACAAGGCGGTGGATGCCGAGTTGAAGGCGCTGGGTGCGATGGCCGTGGTTCGACCGGGTAATGGCGGGAGTTTGCAGGTGGTGGTCGGGCCGATGGCGGACAGCATTGCCGATGAGATTCGGTTGGCGATGCCTTCGTATGTTGCGGCGCCTGCGGTGGTGGTAGCGCCTGTTGAGAAGAGCACGCCGGTGAACGTGCATGAGGCCGAGAAATGGCTGAGTGCGCTGGGCGGTCGGGCCAATGTTTTGCAATTGGATGCGGTGGCGATGACGCGGCTGCGGGTGGAGTTGGGGGATGGTTCGGTGTTGTCGGAATCTCAACTGACGGCGCTGGGTTGCCAGGGTGTGAGCCAGCTTGAGAGTGGGATTTGGCACTTGCTGATTGGTGACAAGGCTTCAGGGTTGGGTGAGGCGTTGGAGCGGTTGGTCAGTGGCCGTGAGGTTGGGGTAAAAGCCTGAATCTTTGCTGAGCATCAGGGCCTCTTCGCGAGCAAGCCCGCTCCCACATTTTGATCGGTGCCCGTCATGGCAACGCGGTCCAATGTGGGAGCCGGGCTTGCCCGCGATGAGGCCCTACAGGCAACAAAAAACCCGCTGACCAAACTGGCCCAGCGGGTTTCTTGTTTTGCAGCCAGCGAATCAAAAATCCGCCAACTGCCACACCTCATACGCCGGTGTCTCATACGGATGGCTAAGCTTCAACGCAGCCACCACAGCCACGATCAACTCATCCGCCACCACCAACTCAACCTTCCATTCTTCAACCACTTCAACCTGCCCCACCTGCCCGATAAACGGCTGGCTGCCGTCCATCGCGCGGAATTGGCCCTGGCCCAGTACCTGCCAGGCGCAGCTGTCGTAGTTGCCGATGCGCCCGCCGCCGGCTGCGAAGACGGCGGCTTTCACCATCTCCACGTGGCTGTCGGGCACAAAGAAGCTGAGCTTGTACACCGACTTAGTTCACCCAGACGCGAGCGTTACGGAACATGCGCATCCACGCGCCGTCTTCGTTCCACTCTTCCGGGCGCCACGAGTTCTGCACGGCGCGGAACACACGCTCCGGGTGCGGCATCATGATGGTGACGCGACCGTCGCGGCTGGTCAGCCCGGT
>NZ_JACARK010000315.1:0-4375 GCF_013386655.1 Pseudomonas sp. K5002
CACGTCGCCGGCCTGTCGCCGGAAGCCGCCCATGACACCGTGCAGCGCGTGGCGGACAACCTGCTGGAATACTTTGCCGGCCGCCCTGTGCTGACGCCCGTGGCACTGCCTCCGCGAAAATAATGGCCAATAGCCATAAATCCTTGCAAAACCTGACTACACTGCCTGAGGGGATATTCAGGATGCCGGTACTGGATCGGCGAAGGAACGCAGGATGGTTTGCCAAGGACCCGGCTCGGCCCGCCAACGCGGCGCAATAGGACTGATGGGTGCGATGACCCTGGGGATCGCACTGTTGTTCCTGTTGGTGGTGGTCGACAGCGGCCGGCTGTACCTGGAAAAGCGCAAGCTGCAACGGGTTGCCGACACCGCGGCCCTGGAAGTGGTCACCCGCGGCGGCGCCTGCGTGACGCCGAATACCAACGCCGCGCAATTCGCGATCCAAAGCGCAGCCCGCAATGATTTCCCGCTCAACGCAGACCGTACCCTGGCGACCACCTGCGGCACCCTGGTCACCGGGGCTGACTTCATGCGCGCCTTCAGCCCCAATCCCTCAAGGTCCGATGCGATCCAGGTCATCGCCACCCACCGCGTTGTCACCAGTATCGCCAACCGCCTGTTCATGCTGCTCTCCACCGGCCCTTTCGAGCCGACCATCCGGTTGCAGGCAGTGGCCGTGGCCGCCGTGCCCGCGCCCCCGGTGGCCGTACTGACCATCCGCAGCACCTTGCTGACCGTGGACAGCACCAAGTCTGCCGCACTCAATGCGTTGATCGGCGGACTGCTGGGGGGCAAATTGCAACTCGACGCGGTGGGCTGGAAGGGCCTGATCAATACCGATATCCACCTGCTCAGTTACCTGGACGCGCTGGCGATTCAATTGAAGGTCAGCGCCGGCAACTACGACGAGTTGCTCAAGACCGACGCCAGCGTCGGCGATCTGATCCAGGCCGCGATAGATGTACTCAAGCTGGGGGGCGATGCGGTCAAGGTGGTGATCAATAACCTGGAAGCGATCAAGCTGATTGCACCCGGCACCAAGATCCTGCACCTGGGCGACCTACTGACCATCCAGAACGGCACCGACAAGAGCGCCCTGGACGTTAATCTGCAACTGTTCAACCTGATCCAGGGGTTTGTGCAACTGTCGAACAAGTACAACGCGGTCGCGGTGGAGCTGCCGGTGGATGTGCTGGGACTGCTGAATATCACGGTCAAGACCAAGGTCATTGAACCGGCACAGGTTTCCGCCATAGGTAACCCCAAGCTGATCGCCACCCAGCCGATCTACGTCAGGACCGCGCAAGTCAGGACGTTGATCTCGGTGAAACTGCCGGCAATCGGCGCGGTGAACGATTTACTGGGCGGGGTAACGGCGCTGGTGGGCCTCTTGTTAGGCAGCTCCTTTGACCCCAAAATCGGCCAGCAAATCGATGTAGCACTGGAAGCCGCCAGCGGCAGCAGCACGGTCACCGGATATCGCTGCAATGGGCCTGCGGACAAAGCCTTGTCGGTGCTCGGTACCACCTCGGCGGTTAGGCTGATGGTGGGCCAGATCGACCCAAAAAACCTGTTTTCCTCCACAGCACCACTGAACGTTGACGAATTCCCATTACTCGACCTTGGGGTGAAGACCTGTAGCAACGGTGTCTGCGATCCCCGGCAACCGTATGGCGTGGGTGGCATCAGCCTGAAGATCGACAGCAGCGTGGCCAAGACCGTCCGGAACCACACTTACCTGCCGCCGCCCGAGTTGAAAAGCCCCCCGGATTACTTCAGTTTCAGTTCCAACAACGTGGTGGGCAGCTTGAGCAACACCCTCAATGGCATCCAGTTGATCAACCATCCACCGACACAGGGCGGACTGATTGGGCTGGTGCTGAACCTGGTGGTCGGCCTGATCACCGGCGTACTGAATCTGCTCAGCGGCATCATCTCCGGACTGCTCAGCCCGCTCCTCGACCCGCTGGTCAATAACCTGCTCGCCGGCCTGGGCATCGACCTGGCGAAAGTCGAAATCGGTGCCAACCTGTCCTGCAACCCCGGCGGGCGCGCAGTTCTGGTGATCTGAGCACATCAAGCCCGCTGATCATCGGCCAACACGCTAACCTATTAAGCCGCCCCAACCTTGTGGCTTGGCGGCCGCGCGCATTAGATTAGCCAATAGTCCAAGGCCTTAAGAATAAGCAGAAGGGATAAGCATGGCGCTTAATGACCAATCGACCCAGATTCGCCCCGGCGAAGAACTTGATGCCAGCCTCATCGATCCCTACCTCAAGGCCCATATCCCGGGCTTGAGCGGCAGCGTCAAAATCAGCCAGTTCCCCGGGGGTGCCTCCAACCTGACGTACCTGCTGGAATACCCCGGCCAGGAATTCGTGCTGCGCCGCCCGCCCTTTGGCCACAAGGCCAAGTCCGCCCACGACATGGGCCGCGAATACCGGATTCTCAACCAGCTCAAGGACGGTTTCCCGTATTGCCCCAAGGCCTACGTGCACTGCACCGACGAGTCAGTGATCGGCGCCGAGTTCTACGTGATGGAGCGGGTCAAGGGGATCATCCTGCGCTCGGACCTGCCGCCGGAACTGGGCCTGGACGCGGCGAAAACCGAAGCCTTGTGCAAAAGCTTTATCGACAAGTTCGTCGAGCTGCACCAGGTCGACTACAGCGCCTGCGGCCTGGCCGACCTGGGCAAGCCCGAAGGTTATGTGGAGCGGCAGATTCGCGGCTGGAGCGACCGCTACGAAAAAGCCCTGACCCCCGACGCCCCCAGCTGGGAAGCGGTACGTGCCTGGCTCAACGACAAGATGCCGGCCGACCACCCCACCTCGAGCATCGTCCACAACGACTACCGCTTCGACAACGTGATCCTCGACCCGCATAACCCGATGCAGATCATCGGCGTGCTGGACTGGGAACTGACCACCCTCGGCGACCCGCTGATGGACCTGGGCAACACCCTCGCCTACTGGATCGAAGCGGCCGACCCGGCCCCGGTGCAACTGATGCGCCGCCAGCCGAGCAACGCCCCCGGCATGCTTACCCGCCGCCAGTTCGTCGACTACTACGCCGAACGCTCCGGGATCCAGATCGACAATTTCGACTTCTACTACACCTACGGCCTGTTCCGCCTGGCCGGCATCGTGCAGCAGATCTACTACCGCTTCTTCCATGGCCAGACCCAGGACAAACGCTTTGCGCAGTTCATTCACATGAACAAGCTGCTTGAGCAGATGAGCCTGAATGTCATCAAACAGTCTTCCCTCTGACCCTCTTCAAGGAAAAACCATGTCCAAGACCCAACTGTTCGACCTCGACGGCAAGATCGCTTTCGTTTCCGGCGCCAGCCGCGGTATCGGTGAGGCCATCGCCAAGTTGCTGGCCCAGCAAGGCGCCCACGTGATCGTGTCGAGCCGCAAGATCGACGGCTGCCAGCACGTGGCCGACGCGATCATCGCCGACGGCGGCAAGGCCACGGCAATTGCCTGCCATATCGGCGAAATGGAACAGATCACCAACGTGTTTGCCGCGATCCGCGAACAGTTCGGCCGCCTGGACATCCTGGTCAACAACGCCGCCACCAACCCGCAGTTCTGCAACGTGCTGGACACCGACCTGGGCGCATTCCAGAAGACCGTCGACGTGAACATCCGCGGCTACTTCTTCATGTCGGTGGAAGCCGGCAAGCTGATGCGCGAGAACGGTGGCGGCAGCATCATCAACGTGGCCTCGATCAACGGGATTTCGCCGGGCGTATTCCAGGGCATCTACTCGGTGACCAAGGCCGCCGTGATCAACATGACCAAAGTCTTCGCCAAGGAATGCGCGCCGTTCGGCATTCGTTGCAACGCACTGCTGCCGGGCCTGACCGACACCAAGTTCGCCTCGGCACTGGTGAAGAACGACTCGATCCTGAAAATGGCCCTGGCGCAGATCCCCCTCAAGCGCGTGGCCGACCCGAGCGAGATGGCCGGCGCGGTGCTGTACCTGGCCAGCGACGCGTCGAGCTACACCACCGGTGTATCGCTGAATGTGGACGGTGGTTTCCTGTCCTGATTCGGCTGGCGGGTGACTTGCGGTAATCTTGCGGGTGATTGCTTGCCTCTGGATGAAACATGGAACTGCACGTCGTTATCAAGGGCCGCAAGGACCTGGCCGAACAGCTTTACCAGCAATTGCGCACGGCCATTGAGTCGGGACAACTGGTGGCCGGGTCGCAATTGCCTCCCAGCCGCTTGCTGGCCCTGCAACTGGGCGTGTCGCGCAAGACAGTCTCAGACACCTACGCGGCGCTGACCTACGAAGGGTTGTTGGTCGGCAGGATCGGCCGTGGCACGTTCGTCAACGCCTGGGCCACGCGCCGCGAACACCTGCA
>NZ_JACARK010000316.1:0-7003 GCF_013386655.1 Pseudomonas sp. K5002
CGGTGCGCAGGTCTTCGACGATCAGGCCGATGTTGTCGCCCGGGTGTGGGTCGAATCGGTGAGGCGAGTAGGGCGGTGCCGCGCTGCGCAGGGGCAATGGTGTGAAGCGCAGGTTGGGGCAGGCGGGGATCGTGAAGCTGGCGTCCAGCTCGATGCGGTTCCAGGCCAGGCCGCCGTTCCAGTGGGTCAGCATGGTGAACAGCGGGAAGCCGGTGCTCAGGTCTTCATGGACCATGTCGGTGCACCACACCTGGTGCGGGCAGCCTTCGCGCAGGCTGAGCAGGCCGGTGGTGTGGTCGATCTGGCTGTCCATCAGGATGATCGCGCTGATGCCGGTATCCCGCAGCGCGCGGCCCGGTTGCATCGGGGCGAAGCCTTGAAGCTGGGCGCGGATATCTGGCGAGGCGTTGCACAGCACCCAGTTCACGCCGTCATCGGAAATCGCGATGGACGACTGGGTACGCGCCTCGGCCCGCAGGCTGCCGTCGCGAAAACCTGCACAGTTCACGCAGTTGCAGTTCCATTGCGGGAAACCACCGCCGGCGGCGGAACCTAGAATCTGGACAAACATGGCCGCTCCATTACACACAACTCAAAAATAAAAACGCCCCGGGCTAGCCGAGGCGTTGCATTGCGATACAAAGCCAATCAGCGGCTGGCAAAGTACATGGTGACTTCAAAGCCGATACGCAGATCAGTGTAAGCAGGTTTGGACCAGGTCATGTTCTTACTCCTACGAAGGGAAGGGACGTTTACTACCAAGTAATACATATAGTCCACCTCCAAGCGGAGATGTTCAGATGTGTGCATGTGAATGTTACGTACTTCTTTTGAAGATAGCGCTGTCCTGCGGGAAAAAGCCTTTTACCGAAGCGGCAATGATCAGCCAGATCGTTGCCAGGAGCCGGCGGCACAAGCGCCATTGGCCACACAGCACCATCCGCCTGCAGCAGCATCGAGTTGCTGTGCAGCTACCATTAAATCCTCACGGGTGCGGGTCTGGATGAAATCTTGCAGCTGCTGGATGTAATCCGACGGGTGGCCTGCCAAGTGCGCGTGCCAGAGCAGTTCAGCGGCTTGGGAAGTGGGTAGGGCGTCGAGGGAAAATTGCCGGGCCAGATCGTTCGACAGCTCGCTGGCGTTGATCAGCGCGGGCAGTTGCTTCAGGAACGCCTGCAGGTGATCAAGTATTTGCGCAAGAGACGCGCTTGGGGATTGCACCCCAAACAGCAGGCCGGTTTGCCCGTTGTACTGTCGGATGCCGCTGAACACCGCGTAGCCCAATTGAAGCTCAACACGCAGTTGCTGGTAGAACGGCGCTTGCACCAGATGTGCGAGGAGGCGCCAGCAAGCTTCGTCCGCCAGGGAGCGTGTGGCTGTCGGGCAGAACAGCAGCAACCCGGCGTCGCTGGAATCGGTCCTGACTTCGTGCCAACGATGCTGGCTGCTGATTGACGGCAGTTCGCTGATAGCCGCTTGGGGTTGGCCGGGCAGTTTCCCGGCTGCACGTTTTATCGCCGTCTCGCAGGCGGCGGGCAGCCCCACTGCGAGCCCCTGCCAACGAGCGGTTGACCATCGGTCTTGGCCTGCAATCTGCTGTGCAGCTTGGATGTCGGCGCAATACCCGGGCAATGCCTTGAGTAACTGCCGGATCGCCATTGCCGGCGCCGGGGAGGATGACGCTCCGGCATTTTCGTCGAGCCGGGTCAGCTCGCGTGCCACTTCCTCCAATATCGCGGGCATGGGTTCGTGCAGCCCTAGCATCTTCAGCTGCCAGTGACCGCCGATTGTCTCGAAAGACAACTGAACGCCAGCCTGGCTGGCGTTCTCACGCAGCCGTGGGAAAAGCTCTGCATCCAGCGGCGAATCCAGATGCCAGCGCAGGTAGAGCGCACCTTCATCTGTGTCACCTGGCAAGGCCTGGCTGAAGGTCAGCGCCGAAAGATCCTTCCGCCCACGGGAGCGATCCTGGGCGAACGTGCGCAGGCCGCGATGGGCGCTGGTTTGCCCGCGAATCAGCCCCGGGCGCTCTTCCCTGGCTGCCGGCTGCAGGAACGGATTGGTGGGCGGCAGTTGCCAGGCGTTTCGGGACGGCGGCAATTGCAGCGAGTCCAGCAGGGTCTTGAGGGAGCTGGCGCTTTGCTCGGACAGGACGAGTTCGTTGGCCTGCCGGGCCAATGCCAGGGCACCACTGACCTGTTGTTTGCGAGCAAGCAGCAAGGCGTACTCTTCCCGCAGGGGCGCCCAGTCACTGTGTGCGAAAAAGCTCAGCCAGTCGTGCAGCAGTTCTTGGATCAGTGTCGTCTGCTGCGCACCCTGAGTGTCCAGGGTGAACTTGATATCCAGCAACGCCTGTCCGGCAAATTGATACAGCGCCGTTGCGTTAATGGCGCTGACTAACTGCCGCGACTGCAACTCGGCGAGCAACCCGCCGGGCGCCGAAGTGTTCAGCCACAGGCAAAGGAAATCCAGCGCCTCAGGGGAAGCCTCGCTCACAACCACCTGATGCCAGTGGTGTTCATCGGTGTGTTGATAAGTACGTTGATTGCCGGCCAGCAACGCTGGCGCCGGCGTCTGTCGCCGCAGAGGTGCAGTCTTCAGCGCAGCGCCAAACTGATGCGCCAATGCCTCCAGCTCCACCAGCGACTGAGGGCCCGCAAGGCTCAAGGTCATCTGCCCGGAATGATAGAAACCTTCATAAAAATCCCGCAAGGCCTGCTGAAAATCCTCACGCTCTACCGGCAAGCTATCCCGGTTGCCCGCATGAAACGCGCGCAACGGATGACCCGCCGCAACACCTCCCAGCAACGCTTGTTGCTGTTGCGCCGTGGCATCTTGCGACCAGGCAATAAACTCCGCCTGCAATACTTCGCGCTCACGCAACTGGTCTTCCAGGGCCAGGCGCGGATGGGCGAGCATGTCCCCCAGGCGCTCCAGTGCGGCTTCAAATGCCGTAACAGGCACCTCAAAGAAAAAGTCGGTAGTGCGCTCGCGGGTGCTGGCATTCACCTGTCCACCCTGGCGCTGGACGTAGGCCATCAGCCCGTCGCTTGCGGGAAAACGCCCGGTGCCCAGGAACAATAAATGCTCAAGAAAATGCGCCAGTCCCGGCCACGCCAGGGGCACATCGTGGCTGCCCGCTGCAACGCGCAAGGCAGCCGCGGCGCGCTTCAAGCGCGGCGCATGATGCAAGGAAACCCGCAGGCCGCTGGCCAGGGTCAATTGAAGGTGATGAGGGTGGGCCGGCGCAGGCATGAGCACTTCCGAAACGTAGGAAGTGCCTATGCTAGCGCAAACCTGCCGGATCAGTGCTTGTGCAACGCACCATAAAGCTCGGGACGCCGGTCCAGCAGGTAGCGATTGGCCGCGCGTGAGTCGACCATCAACTGCCGATCGAGTGTGCCCACGATCAGCGCTTCATCCAGACCGGCCTGGGCAATCCGCTGGCCATCCGGCGCGGCGATGCTGCTTTGCCCGCAATACTGGATCTCGCCTTCCTGCCCGCAGTAATTGGCGTAGGCCACATAACACTGGTTTTCAAACGCCCGCGCCCGCACGGTCACATCGGCGACGAAATCGAAGGGCACCATATTGGCCGTCGGTACCAGGATCAACTCCGCCCCGGCCAGCGCCAGGCGCCGGGTGTTCTCCGGGAATTCCAGGTCATAGCAAATCAGGAAACCCAGCCTCCAGCCGTTCAATTCCACCAGCGGAAAATCATCGTCCCCGGCGCTGAACATCGAGTTGTCGAGGTCGCCAAACAGGTGGGTCTTGCGGTAGTTGCACAGGCGTTGGCCGTTGGCGTCGATCAGCTGCACGGCGTTGTAGATCTGCCCGTCTGCACTGCGTTCCGGATAGCCATAGAGGATCGCCACGCCCGAGTTTTTCGCCAGCGCGGCGATGGATTGGGCAGCGGGGCCGTCCTGGGTTTCAGCCAAGGCGCCGACCGCTTCCACGCCGATGTTGTAGCCGGTGAGAAACATCTCCGGCAGTACCAGCAAGTCGGCGTCGGTGGCCTCCTGCGCCAACTGATGCAGGCGCTTGAGATTGCCGGCCACGTCCAGCGGCAGAGGCGGGCATTGATACAGGGCGACACGCATGGGCAACTCCTTACTCGGGCAGCGCGATTGGCCCGATCTCATCGAATACATCCCCCGGCCCCGGGTTCTGCGGGTGAGTGCTGCCACCGAAGTGAGTCATGATGCCCCACACCGCGTTCAGCGAGGTTTGCACGGCACCTTCGACCCACGCAGGCGTCCAGGACACGTCGTCACCGGCGATGAAAATACCGCGTTGCTCCGCCGGCATGTCCTTTTGCATGAAGTGCGCGTACATCCGTTGGTTGTAGCGATAGTGACCGGGAAGTGCGCCTTTGAAAGCGCCGAGGAAATGCGGGTCTGCTTCCCATGACACGGTGATCGGATCGCCGATGATCCGCGCCGCGATGTCGACTTTCGGGTAGATCTTCTTCAGCGCATCCAGAGCCAGTTTCACGCGTTTCTCGATGGGTTGCGGAAGCATTTTCAGCGCATCGCTCATCCAGGAGTAGGACAGGCAAATCACCCCCGGCTTGTCGTCACCGTTGTCGAACAGATAGGTGCCGCGGGTCAGGCGGTCCGTCAGCGTCATGCTCATCAGGTCGCGGCCGGTTTCCGGATCCTTGTCCTTCCAGAATGGCCGGTCGACCATCACGAAGGTCTTCGACGACTGCATGTAGCGGGTGCGGTCCAGGGCCATCCACATCTTTTGCGAGAACAGGGTTTCGTCGCACTCGATCTGGGTGGTCAGCAGCCAGCTCTGGCAGGTGGTCAGCACGGCGGCGTATTCGCGGGTGTCACCGTAGTTGTCGGTGACGGCGAAACGGCCGTCCGGCGCGTGGGCAATGCGCTTGACCCCGGCCCGTGGCGCACCGTTGTGCAGGGAACTGAGGCTGGTGCCTTCGGGCCAGTGGGCGCAACGCTCCGGCACATGGCGCCAGATGCCCATGGGCACTTGGGCGACGCCGCCGACCACCAGATGCTGGTGATCGTCGCAGTTGGTCATCACCACGCGGAAGATTTCCAGCATCGAGTTGGGGAAGTCCGAGTCCCAGCCGCCGGTGCCAAAGCCGACCTGGCCGAACACTTCGCGGTGATGAAAGGACAACTTGGCGAACGCTTTGGAGGTCGCCACGAAGTCGTAGAAGGTGCGGTCGTCCCACAACGGAACCAGCGTATTCCACAGCTCTTTCAGGCGCGGTACGTCACGGTCGCGGATGGCTTGCTGGATATTGGCGAACTGCGAGCCGGCTTCCAGGGCGTCGGCCCAGGCGTCAGCCACTTCCTGGAACAGTGCAGGAAGGTCAGCGAGTTTCTGTGCGTAGTGCGTCTGGCCTTCGAGGTCGATGACCGTGCTGCCGGAAGCCGGCGTCAGCGGGTTGGGGAAGGGTTTGGTCTCCAGCCCGAGCTTGTCGACGTAGTGGTAGAACGCGGTGGAGGACACCGGGAAACGCATGCCACCCAGTTCCGCAATGATGCCTTCGGCGCCTTCAAACGCCTGGGAGCGCAGGCGGCCACCCATTTTCGAGGCTTCATAAACCACGGGTTTAAGGCCCAGCTTCATCAACTCATAGGCGGCTACCAGCCCGGCAATCCCGGCGCCGACGATCGCCACTTCGGCGCCGTGGTTGGCCGCCGGAATGCTGCCCAGGCCCGCCGGATGCTCGATCCAGTCATCAAAGGCGAACGGGAAGTCCGGGCCAAAGATAGTGATCGGCTTTTTACCGGTGGCGGGGTGGCGGTTGGGCTTGCTGATGGTGCTGGAAGGAATGCTCATGGCTGACCTTGCTGGCGGCTCGGCGGGGCGCGACCCGCTGAGTATAGGAAAAGATGGCAGCCATTCTAGGGAGCGTAGCGTTCGTTAATAAGACGCAATGTGTCGTCGGATTGAATTGTTTTTAGTCAGAGTGACGAGCTTGCTGGTCAGATTGGTTGGCCGCGATCCAGTTTGTTACTGAGGATGATCGAGGTGGTGGTCTTCTCCACGCCGTCGACGCT
Source organism: Pseudomonas sp. K5002 (assembly GCF_013386655.1). Lineage (NCBI taxonomy): Bacteria > Pseudomonadati > Pseudomonadota > Gammaproteobacteria > Pseudomonadales > Pseudomonadaceae > Pseudomonas > Pseudomonas sp. K5002. The sequence goes on from NZ_JACARK010000316.1 coordinate 6,036, forward strand.
GCCGATCTGGTCCAGCAGTTGATCCAGCTGTTCCGGCGAATCGGTGCGCAGCCAGGCCACGTAATCGAACTCGCCGCTTACCGCACATAACTGCTGAACCTGCGCCATGGCACTGATCCGGCGCAGCACTTCCTTGCCGGAGCGCGGTTGCACGGTGATCCCCACGTAGGCCTGCAAACCACCATCCACCACCCGCTGGCTGAGGCGCACGCCATAGCCGGTAATCACCTGGGTTTTTTCCAGGCGCGCCAGGCGTGAGGTGACGGTGGTGCGCGCGATGCCCAGTTGCCGGGCAAGCATGGCTACGCTTTCGCGCGCGTTGATCTGCAAGGCGGCGATCAACTGGCGATCGATTTCATCGAGGACGGGAGGGTGAGAGGCGGACAAGGTGTTCTCCGGCGCGGGCATCAGTGGGCGAGCATGTTACAGGCTCGGTCCTGGCGATACTGCCCGCCCCGCCGGGAATTTATTTTCGCCGCTGATCGAACACATTATTTTGTGCCTGATTGTGAAAAGTAACTGTTTGGTACATTATTTTGCGTTAGGTATACAGGAAGGACGTTTGCGCGATGAATAACTTTGGAGCTGCTACCGGCAGCAGATGGTTGCTGGTTGGGCTGGGCCTGCTGATCGCCTTGATCGGCCTGGGTTTGGCAGGCGGTGGCGGTTACCTCGTAGTGCTGGGCGGCAGTTGGTATTTCCTGCTGATGGGCCTGGCGATGCTGGTCTCTGGTGTGCTGATCGCCAAGCGCCGGCCTCAGGGAGCATGGCTGTACGCCGTGGCATTGGTGCTGACTGCGATCTGGGCGGTGTGGGATACCGGTCTGGAATACTGGCCGTTGGTTTCGCGAGTCCTGACCTTCGCCGTCATCGGCCTGGTAGTCGCGCTGATTTATCCCCAGCTCGCCCGCGCTTCCGGATCGACACCCGGGCGCGGCGCCTATGGCGTTGCCGGGCTGCTGGGCCTG
>NZ_JACARK010000317.1:0-3582 GCF_013386655.1 Pseudomonas sp. K5002
GACATCGGCGCGCTGGGGGACGCGCCCTACGTGTTCGCCCTCGGTGCCGGAGCACCGCTGAAGGTGGTGAGCATCATCCACGCCGAAGGCCGCAACACCACCGCGCTGATTGTTCCGAAAGACTCCCCGATCCACGATCTTGCCGACCTCAAGGGCAAGCGCATCGTCACCACCCGCGGCTCCATCGGGCACTTCCTGGCGATCAAGGCGCTGCGCAGCGCCGGCCTTTCTACCCACGACGTGCAGTTCATCTTCCTGCTGCCCAGCGAGTCACGGCTGGTGCTGGATAACGGCACCGCCGATGCCTGGTCGACCTGGGACCCCTACACCACCGTGGTCACCAGCCAGAGCCAGGCAAGGGTCCTTGCCAGCGGCAACAACCTGCTGAGCAATCACCTGTACCTCGCCGCCACCAGCAAGGCGATTGCCGACAAGCGCGAGCAGCTGGACGACTTCGTGGCCCGGGTCGACCGCGCCTACCGCTGGAGCAACGATCACCCGCAGGCGTTCGCCGCCGCCATGGCCAAAATCACCGGCTTGCCGCTGGAGGTGCACGTAGCCGTGGCCAACGCCACCCATATGCAACCGGTGGCGATTGACGACTCGGTGATCAGCGGCCTGCAAACCACCGCCGACATCTATCAGGACGAAGGCCTGCTGACCAAACACATCGACGTCTCCCAAGGCTTCGACAAAAGCTTCAACGCCAAACGTGCCCCGCTTACCCAGGCTTCCCGCTAAAAGGAGAGAGAACATGAGCAAACGCCAACTGAAACTCGGTGCCATGGTGCACGGCGTCGGTCACGGCTGGGGCGAATGGCGCCACCCGCAGGCGCAACCCAATGCCAGCGTCAACTTCGGGTTCTACAAGCATCAGACGCAACTGGCCGAAGGCGCGAAGTTCGACTTCGTGTTCATCGCCGACAGCCTGCATATCCATGAAAAATCCAGCCCGCACTACCTCAACCGTTTTGAGCCGCTGACCATTCTTTCGGCCCTGGCCGCCCTGACCTCGAACATCGGCCTGGTGGCGACCGTCACCGTGAGCTACACCGAACCGTTCCAGGTGGCACGCCAGTTCGCCTCCCTGGACCACATCAGCGGCGGCCGCGCCGGCTGGAACGTGGTGACTTCGTGGCTCAGCGGCACCGCCGACAACTTCGGCAAGGCCGAGCACCCGCCCCACGCTGTGCGCTACCGCATCGCCAGGGAGCACGTGAATGTGGTCAAGGGCCTGTGGGATTCCTGGGAAGACGATGCCTTTGCGTACAACAAGCAAAGCGGCGAATTTTTCACCCCTGGCAAGCTGCATGCACTGGAACACAAAGGCGAGTTTTTCTCGGTCAAGGGCCCGCTGAATATCGCCCGCTCGCGCCAGGGCCAGCCGGTGATTTTCCAGGCGGGCACTTCCGAGGACGGGCGCAATTTTGCCGCCGAAAACAGCGACGCGATTTTTGTCCATGCCGAGACCTTCGACGAAGCCAAAGCCTACGCCCAGGACTTGAAGAAACGCGCCCGCAGTTTTGGCCGTGATGCTGATCAGTTGTCGATCCTGCCGGGCATCCGGCCGATTGTTGGCCGCGACGAAGCCGAGGTGGAAAGCCGCTATCAGCAAGCTGTGGAGCTGGTGACCGTCGAGGACGCAATCGTCGCCCTGGGCCGCCCGTTCAACGACCACGATTTCAGCAAGTACCCGCTGGACGAACCCTTCCCGGAACTCGGCGACCTGGGCTCCAACAGCCAGAAAGGCGGCTCCGACCGCATCAAGCAACTGGCCCGCGATGAACGCCTGACCCTGCGGGAAGTGGCCCTGCGGTTCTCCCGGCCCAAGCGCGATTTTGTCGGCACCCCGGAGCAGGTCGCCGACGCGATCCAGACCTGGTTCGAAGCCGGCGCGGCCGACGGCTTCATCATCAATTCACTGCTGCCGGACGGCTTGCAGTACTTCACCGAGCTGGTAGTGCCGGTGCTGCAACAACGCGGACTGTTGCGCAGCGAATACAGCGGCGCCACCCTGCGGGAAAACCTTGGCCTGGACGTGCCGGCGAACCGCTACAGCACCCCGTTCGAAACTCAACCAACGCAGATCGCCATCTGACCAGGGCACGACCATGACGAACACGATCAAACACGGACAGTTCAATCGTCGCGGCTTCCTGGGCGCCAGTTCGATTGCCCTTGGCGCGCTGGGCCTCGCCTCGCTGGTGCCCCGGGCTTTCGCTGCACCTGCGAAGCTCTCGGACCTGACCCTGGCCGTCGCCACCTACCGTGGCCAGGACTCGTACTTCACCGACGACGCCGGCACTTCCAACACGCCCTATAAAGTCGACTACGCCGAGTTCGCCGGCGGCAACCTGATCGTCGAAGCGCTGGCCTCCGGCAGCCTGGACATTGGCGGCATGAGCGAGATCCCGCCGATCTTCTCGATCCAGAGCCACCGCGAGCCGAAGCTGATTGCGGTGCTGCAAGGTGACGTGAATAACCAGGTGATCCTGATTCCCAAGGAGTCGAAAATTGAATCCATCGCCCAGTTGAAAGGCAAGCGTGTGGGCTATGTGCGCTCCACCACCTCGCACTACTTCTTGATCAAGGCCTTGAAGGAGCAAGGGCTGACCTTCAACGACATCACCCCCGTGGCACTCACGCCACAGGACGGTTTCAGCGCGTTCCAGAGTGGCCAGCTGGACGCCTGGGTGATCTACGGGGTGTTTATCCAGCTGGCGAAATTCCGCAGCGGCGCCCGGGTATTGAAAACCGCCCTCGGCTACCTCTCCGGCAACTACCTGATCGGCGCCCGCCCCGCTGCCCTGGAAGACCCGCTGCGCAAACAGGCGATCCAGGATTACTTGCAGCGCCAGGCGCGCACGCTGGAATGGATGAACAACAACCCTGAGCCGTGGGCTGAAAAATCGGCGAAGTTGCTCGGTGTGGACAAGGCCGTGTTCCTCGACGTGTACAACAACCGCAGCCAGCCCTACAGCGTGATCGAGGTGAACGACCAGGCCATCGCTTCGCAGCAGGAAGTGGCGGACCTGTTCTTCAATGCCGGGGTATTGAACGAGCGGCTGGATGTCAGCCCGTTGTGGGATCGGCAGTTCAAGTTGCTGCCGATATAACCCGCCTTCGAAAACGCCGAATAACCCATGTGGGAGCGGGCTTGCTCGCGAAAGCGGTGGATCAGCCAACGGATGTGCAACCTGACACACCGCTTTCGCGAGCAAGCCCGCTCCCACATTTTGAACGAGTACACCCATCATGAGCCTTTCTTCTCAACCGTCACTGCGCTCCGTGGAAGTGGCCAATTTCGAAGCCTTGCTGGAACGCCTCAGCGCCCAGCTCGCCGCCACTGCACACATCGTTGATGAAAGCGGCACCTTCCCCCACGACAACTTCAAGCTGCTGCACGAACACGGCTTTGTCGCCCTGACCGTGCCCAAGGCCCTCGGCGGTGGCGGTGCCAACCTGAGCCAGGCGCGCAAGGCCATCAGCGCGATTGCCAAGGGCGAGCCGTCTACCGCGTTGATCCTGGTGATGCAGTACCTGCAACACACGCGCCTGCAAGACAGCAAAACCTGGCCGCCC
>NZ_JACARK010000318.1:0-7471 GCF_013386655.1 Pseudomonas sp. K5002
GGGTGGCCTTGACGCTGCAAGCCGCTGGCAATGGCCGCGGTCAGCGTGCTGCGACCGACACCGCCCTTGAGCGAGACCACCACGATCACCTTGGGTGAGGATTGATCCGAGTACACCTCACCGGTCGGCCCTTCGACCACTTCGGGAGGTTGCAGGTGATCGGCTTCGCCCTGGGTCAGCTCTTCGAGCAAGCGCAGCAATGGCGCCGACGGCGGCTCATCCAGCGCGACGGTGCAAGCGGTTTGGGCCGGGATGGGCACGGCGTCGAAACGCTCGACCACCACGTCATCCTCAAGATAATCATGGACGGCGTACATCTCCCGGTAGCCATTTGGATTGGCGCCCAGCTTATTGAATAGTTTTGAAATATCGTCTGCGCGACTCACCCACGGCCCTCCCCGGTTATTACGCTTTAAAGGCGTTAAAAAGGTCAGCCCGTTGAGCTGACCTTGGTTTTTCTAGTTATGTGTTGGCTGGCGGCATTCTGTGATATCAGATTGATGGTGTCAGTATTTTGATGATTTTTGATGAATTCTTTCCGACGAGCGGCTGAGTGCCGTATTTTTGACTTATTTAGCGAATTTTTATCATTTTCTTTCAGATCAGAAGCTTGCGGCGGCTTCTAACAATTTTTCTGGCCGCATGGTCAGGAAAAATTGCTTAGCTGACGAATCAAATTACAACTTAGTAATTAACCGCCAACGTTCCGTAAACCGGGTTAAACGATTCCGCTATTTATATGACGTTTAATATTTCGAAACAGAATACGGTAAGACTCACCTTATTCAAGGGAAAAACGATGACCGTTATGTCGAAAACATCTAAGAGAAAGACCCTGAGGCACTAATACCTCTAATGGATATGTTTCTGTATCAAGTTGTATGCAATCCCCTTCTCAACACATGCCGAGGCAAAACGCCGGGTGCATGACACAGGCCGGATACCTCCCGGGCGCTCAATAGGCTCCAACGCAACACACACCCTATTGAACCTCAGAGGACACCACCATGAACCGCAACACCCTCATCGCCAGCAGCCTGTTTGCCTTGCTCAACGTTGCCGCCTTTTCGGCCCATGTCCAGGCCAGCCCCAAGCTGGATGTACAGCAAGTACTGTCGACGGTGGACGATGGAGGCGCGGCGTGTGGCGTGGTGAATGCGCGGATGACCTACCTGGATTCCCACGGGCAGAAGCGGGTGTTTGAGTACAAGAAATTTGCCGATTCGTGTAACGAAGGCAGCTAAAAGCTGAACGACAAAACCTGTGGCAAGGGAGCTTGCTCCCGCTGGAATGCGCAGCGCTCCCACTGTTTTGGGCCTGCTGCGCAGCCCAGCGGGAGCAAGCTCCCTCGCCACAAAACCTCATCTGAAGCTAAATGGGATTAACCGCGAATACGGTGCTCGGTAAACTCATAATCCTCCTGGCAATCGTCGGTCGGGTCCGCCGCCACACCAGGTGCCGTTCTCGGTTTGAATCGGCTGGGTTTGCTGCGCATCGCGGAAAAACGTGATGGTGAAGCGGCCGTCGGGCTGGAGGTTGTTGTTCCAGGACAGGATTGGCACTTGCCGCTTTCTGCACGCAGGCCTTTCCAGTGATCCAGCGCATGGGATTGGCGGGGTTGGGGTGGCTGAAACGAGGCCGCGCAGAGAAAACCCGGTCGGTTGCAAAAATAGTCAGAATTCAGGGGTTTACAGATGCTTGCCAATCGCTATAATCGTCGCCCTAACACGCCGGTATAGCTCAGTTGGTAGAGCAACTGACTTGTAATCAGTAGGTCCCGGGTTCGACTCCTGGTGCCGGCACCATACAAAACGAAGCCCTCGCAGAAATGCGGGGGCTTTGTTGTTTCTGGATTGCTCTTACCACAGATCCTGATCTGGCAGCCTCTCTACTTTCCGCTGATCATCTACCTGCTCCCACGCCCCTCTGCAATCCTTTCGAAACCCCCACCTTCTGTAACGACGCTCGCATCGATCTTTGCATGCGAAATTTTGGGTTGAGACGGAACAGCGCAGAGCGATAAATAAATCCGTCCCCTTTACGCACAACAAACAGTCAATACGCATATCTTACACTGTTGGTTGCCGCGCCACAGTGAGTCATGACATATCACTGCAAGCGTCACTCCTCCAACTCATCCTCTCCCGTTCCGGGACGACGAGCCATCGCAGTAAGTCTATCCATCTGAGCTTCTTTCTCGGCATTAAGAGCAATACTTTGGATCACAGTATTGAGAAGATTCACATGCAGTTGCTTCGCCTGGGGTCCGCTAATACTCTTATTGGCCTTCTGCGCATCAATTAATTTAAAAGCTTTTATTATGGACGGGTCGACATCTTTTCTATACAGGTACGCTGGAAAATTCATTACTACAACACCCAACCCCATCAAATGCCAGATTTTCACAGCAGAGAAGCTGACCCATTCAATGGTCTTGAGTAGTGGTGAGAAAAACCCTATTAACCCATCTAAAATAACACCAATTAATATCCCAATACTCGTTCCTTTAGGGTTAGCAACGAACAACACATTGATAGCTCTTCGAGCAAATTCAGACGCTTGGTCCCAATTCATGCTTTTGCGCCTCCCGCGCTGGAAAAATCAAATTCATTAGAATCGCTCAGCGAAGGTTCTGGAATTACCTTTTTCAATTTACCCTGATCATTGAAGTCATCTTTATTTGCATGAGAAATAATAAATCGGATTATCTCTCTACTCTCAAACTCGTTCGTCCCATACCAACCCTTATTAATCCGGAATTCGATAAGCTTATGATCAATATAAATACCTGCCCAACCAACAACCACCACGAACAGAACAAAGATATTCATTCTCGCGTCATTAATAAAAGCCAAAAAAGCATCTAGTATTAGAACCGAAAGAAAAATCATCTGAATTTTTGTCGACTGCTTCATCTTCTCACTAAGCATCAGACCAACAATAGTCTTCGACTTCTTAGCACGCTCGTCCGCCAAGGACGCCTGCTCCGCAATCTTAACTATTGACATTGCCAGACTCGCATTAATTGCAATTATTGCAGCACCAAAAAACCTGGACCTAGGAAGAGCTATTTCAAACATATACCTGACAAAACTTGGGCGACGCCGCTTGGAGCCTACAACTTTTTGCCCTCCCATATAATCTTTTATAGCGGATCGTAGCTTTTTATATCTAAATAAATCAAAACCACCAATCAATACCCCCAATATAGTTGCCGCCGCAGTAACGTACTCAAAAACGTCATAAAATGATAATGAGCTCATGTAAATACCCTCCATAGTAATTAGTAGCGCTTCGTCACCGCTACCAGAAAAAACAACCCACGATAGCAAAGTGCCAACATCAAAGCTAGGATTTCATCGCTCTGCTTATTAGTAGCAATTCCTTGGCTTCTGTATTCAGCAACAACCCTTTTGTAAACAACCTCATACCAAATTCACTCATCACACCCCTTGCTTAGCAAAGCACATCCGCTCCGCTGGTCGAAGAGCAACACACCTATCTCACTCAGGCGTGCTCAGTCTTTGCCGTAGACGCTGACACTATCGGAAATTATAAATCTCCAATCAGTAGCCACCCCTGACAAAATAAATTTATTAGTCCACCAACTGACGCTCCGGATTAATTCTATCTTTATAGGCCTCATGAAGAGACCTCAAAAAAACCTTACCAACTTCGGTCAACTCGTAGCTAACATCTATGTACTGCACTTTCTCTTGCGAAAGAAAATTCTTATCCATGTATGCTATTTTCATAGTACGTTTGCAGACCCGATGATTAGTCAAAATATCACCAAGGCCATCCTGCAAAATTGCTTGATTGTGATAACCATGCATAAAATGAAAAAGATCAATAATAAAAATCTGATTTGTGAATCTAACCTGATCTGTAAATTGCCCCCTAGTTATTTTACCTCGTACGAGCCGACGGAACAGCACGCCTATGATCATCGCCTTTTGGGTTGACTCGGCCTGCTCTACCAATTCAAGCAGATGCTCGACAAGCAGCGGATCTTCATCCTTTTTATTCTCTAATAAAAACGTACCAATCTCGTCCCGTTGTAGGCTACTAGTTTCGTTAAGAAATTCTTTAAGCTTCGCCTTTAGCTTCTCGCTCTTATAGGTTCTAAATGCCTTAAAAACGCCTAAAACCGTACCAGTTACAGGAATTGCACTGAGAGCCCCACTCGTAACAAACGCATCGATGAAAGCCTCAACGGACTCTTCTAGAGGCAATTCTCGTCCAGCCTTTACAACCTTATTATCCTTCATCCTTTCTGACTCCTTCCTTGATCGAGTAATTCTTTAGATTACTGCCCCCTAGGAGCAGCATCAAGAGTCAAATGCATGCCGGGCGAGTTGCAGCACCGGAAATTGACACTCCATGACAATACTCAGCAGCCCCCCCACCAGATTAGCCTACTCGTGAAGACCTGCTATGATTCGATACCCTTCGTCGTAGGCCATAGATATGATTTACGAATCGCAATACTGGAAGCAGCCTCTGCTTCGCACTGCCCGGTGGCTCAAGAAAATTAACATCGGCGAAAACGTAACCGAACGGACACTTGCGCGAGTTGAGCGTGAGATATTTATCGGATTTTACTCTGTCCGAAAGTTGCTAGAGACACTCAAAATCTCTCATGCAACAAAACTTTTAAAATACAACATAAATTGTTATATATCGCTGCCAAACGCATGCGTAGACCACTTGAACTCCACCAACATACTGAAGCGCTACAATCTTGAAAAATGCACATCAGAAAGTAGAACCATCGATTTTATATGTAATCAGGTCATACACAGCTTTGTATTCGTACCTGCTATGGACGAGACCGGTTTGTTCTCCGGAATATTCTTAGCATCCGACAGCATGAGACATAAAAAAATTTACTTTCTTCCAGCGGACCTTATTATCGATCTATTTAAGATCGTAGGAAGTGACTATCCCTCTAACCAAAAACTCTCACGCAACGTGATGACTGGCCAGTGGGAGGATTGCAGCATTCCAGATCAAAATTAGTACACTTACGAAACTAGCCTTACCCAAAGTCGATTTTGCATTCTTCATCATTTCAATCTTCGAAGATAAAACACCGATGACTTTAGAACAACAGATCCAACCAAATAGAAACTCATTCGCGTCAGATCCTTTTGGATATAGCTCATCTGCCTGGCTTAAATGGGGGCTAGCACAAACATTGGCAGGATTTCCAGCAGATATCTCGCGGGCCCCCACCACAGAAGATCTTAAATCTCCTATTCTTTGGCTTACTCAAGCAGAAGCGTTAACTCAGGCCGCCGTAACAGTCTTAAAAAGTCAGCCCGGCTTCGAAACAATGACCTTATATACTAGAGGGATTTGTGACAGTCAGTACTGTGCCGTTGGGCTGATGCTTGTGGGTTATAGTTTGGAGGTCTGCCTCAAAGCCATGACGATTATGCGAAATGGCATCGTGGCCTACATGGCAAAAGAGTCATCTTTCCAGCACCATCGCCTAGTCGACCTTGCCCATTTCATTCCGAATCTCAGTAAGAAAGATAGGGCAATCTTACAAACTCTTACTCATTTCACTTTATGGGCAGGTAGATACCCAGATCCAGGGTTTGGCCGAGTGAAGCACGCAGAGGACGTGTTTGATATTTCTGAAAAACATAAGATTTCCGCCAAAGATGTATTCTCTCTTTCTGCGCGTGTAATGAGCCATGCTCTAGTGGTTGTGGATGAAACCACAAGCTAATGAGAACGTTGCAGCCTCGGAGCGACCACGCTACCCTTTCCCCGTCGCTGCTCATCAGCGACCGGGCGTGGAATCCCGTGGGAATTATGACGTTACAGCGTCGCCAAACAATCAACAGCGCTTTTTCGGGTCTGTTTTTTGTACGTTTTGGCGGCTGTACGTGGGAGACATTCGTGTCTGCCGAGATTGATTCCCCTCGGATTCCAACCTGCGTACAGCTACCACCTTTGCGCTTGGAATCGCGAATGGCAGTTCTTTTTGTTCATACAAAGGGAATCAGCTATGCCGTACGAAACACTGTCTAAAAATCTCTCTACCCTGGGTAAATCCTGCCGTCCTCCGCTATCTGGAGGTCAGCAATGAGCCACCCATCCTCAGTAACCACCATCGGCGTCCAGACCTTCGCGGACTGCGGCGAAAACAAATCCGATATGCACGTACTACGGGTCAATGCGGGGGTGCCGCTGCGAGAAGCGCTGGAACACGCCTTCCATTTGCTCTACTACGCCAAAGTGCTTTCGCTTGAAGCCGCCATGGATAAGGGCGGCGAGTACTATGCGTTCGCCTCGCATTATCTCGGCGAAATGGGTAAGGCAATCGTTGATGACATCAACCAGGCGCTATTGCCTGACGGACCTGACCCGCAGTAGATAGGCATCACCAGCGCTCGATAGCCTCTATCGTGCGCTGGCCTCTGAGGTATCACGCCACTCAATCCGGCGCTCACTGCGCAGCCGCTCATTCACCTGTAAAAATAGCTGCCTGATAGGCCGTATTTCGTTGTTGGTGTACACCCGGTCTATCTTCTCAATATCCCCAAACCCCGCCGCATTCTCCGGCATACACCCCGCCAGCGCCGGGTTCATCCGCCACGCTGCGATCACGTCATTTCGCGTGATGTTCTTCACCCGCTCAAATTCGTCCTTGATTGCGATGTCCCCCACCGGAATGATCTGAATCGCCTTGTCACCACCCCCCGGGATGTTGACGAATAGCGACCGAAAATTCCCCACACCCTTGCTCGCACCGATCTGGCTCTGCATCCGTTCTTCATCCTCTTCCGAGAGGTTCGGGTCGTTCGTGTAGAAGATGAACCCGGCATGGGCGCCGTTGTTGTAATACCGGCGCCGGAACAACGTGGCGGACTCGTTGAGCAACAGCGCGTGCATGCCGCCCAGATAGTCGGGCACACCGTAGATGCTCTGCTCCACGTCGTAATCCATGACGTGTTCCACTTGGTCCTCCTCGAAGTGCAGGTGCTTACCGCCGGGCAGCAGCATTACAAACCCACCGCCAACCTTTCTGCGCATGTTCAGCGCCGGCAGATGCTCCAGCTCCAGCACCTGGCCCAGGACGTTGGCCTTGCGCTGAAAATACCCCTCGCCGAACACCATAAAATCCAGCGCCGCCCGACCCATGGTCTGCGCACTGCACCCCGCCGAAGGTACAAAGTCACGCAGCAGCAGGTTGCGTTTGAAGCGCGGGATGGTGCCGTGGTGGGCGTTGGCGCGCAGCATTTTCGCCAGCCCGGTTCGGGACACGGGCGGTGTGTAGATTTGCCCGTCGTCGCTGGCGAACACGCCCAGGTATTCGCTCATGTTGCCGGTCAGCACCGACTCGGGCGCGCCGAAGCTGAATGCCCGTACATTGCGCCGCGTGGGTCTTCCGGGAGCCGCGGGTGGGCTGTGTGGCTTGGGATCGTTCATGGCTGCCTTCGAGGGTGGACCAGCG
>NZ_JACARK010000319.1:0-5629 GCF_013386655.1 Pseudomonas sp. K5002
CGTGTCGGTGTTGACCGACAGCCCGGGCCAGCAAGGCACCTGGCCGTTCCTGATGGTGGTGATGCCCAGCGCACAAACCCGCGATACCGCGATGGCGCAGCTGTGGACGGCAGGCCTGGGCGTCACCCGCCTGTTCATCCACGTATTGCCGGGCTACCCGGCACTCACCCCGCTGTTACAGCAAGGCGCCGATATCCCCCGCGCGCAAAGCTTCGCCGCCCAGACACTGTCGATCAGCAATAGCCACTGGCTGACGGACGAGCTGTTCGAGCAAGTGCTGGATCATCTGCGGCGGATTCTTAAACGCTAGGCCCAGCTTTGATCGATACGGGTCAACAAGCGCGCATTCAGCTCATTCTGCTGCTGTTGCCAGATCACCACCTGGTTCTCCGGCAGCTCTTCCTGGCCATCCGACGCACTCAGCCAGCGCTTGAACTTGCTCTGGTAGTGGTAGGCGGACACGTCGCCGGTAATGTCCGCGCCAATAATGCTGCCGTGGCAGGCGTCGATCAGCGCATTCAAATGCTTCTCCAGAAACTCGCCCTGGTCCCAATTGGTATTCACCACCTGCGGGCTCAGCACGTCTTTGTCGATGGAGAGATACACCGGCAGCGAAGGGTCGAGCTGCGCCAGGAACGCGCTCATCAACTCGTCCGCGCTGGTGAATGCACGATTGCTGCGGCCTGCGCCGATCCAGTTCAACCAACGGGTATCGACGTTGGTGTTCCAGTAGGTCAGCTTGCGTTTCACCAGCGGCGACCAGTGATTCTCCCAGGCGTGCTTGAGGGAAATGTCCGGCGAGCCAATGCCCAGCACGTGAACGTGTTCGACCTGCGGCAGGCGGCTGGCCCAGTAGACCCAGGACCCACAATGGATGCCAAACGGATAACGCATGTTGTCCGGGTGGTTATCGCAAATGATCAACTGGATCTTTTGCTGGGTGGGAAGACGGTTCAACAACAGCTGGCTGAGGTGGTGATAATCACCGCTGCCGGTAAACACACAGCCGTAATCGCTGGGCATCTGCGCGTGCAGGGCGTTCTCCAGCTCCTTGAACTGCGCCCAGCGGCAGCCGAAACGGATTTTCTCCTGCCAGGCTTGCAACGGCAGGGTAAGGGCGCCGGGAATGTTATTCACGGCCCCGTCAAAATCGAGGATCAATGCGGGACGGGCCTGGCTCATGCGGTTTGCTCCTGCTGCCACTGGGTATCGCTTTCAAAATGGTGCCGGAAACGGTTCATCACTTTGCGCAGCAGCGGGTTCCTCACCCACACCAGATGGCGGGTAAACGTGAACTTGGCGCCGAGGCTGGATTTGACCTGCGGATCGGTCCACCCCGCGACATAAAACTGCAGGCCCTTTTCCAGGGCGAACTCCAGGTTCACAAACCAGCTGACGAAGTACAGGTTGTGCTCCAGCGCCAGCGGGTAGTTCAGGCCGATGTACTTGTCGAGCAACTTGCCGTCTTGCTGGTAGCACAGGTTATAGCCAACCAGTTCGTCCTCGTCCCAGTAGCAGAACACATGCCCGCCGCTGTCGGCATCGGTGAGCAACTGGATGAAGAATTCGGGCGTGAGCAAGTCGAAGTGGATTTCGCTCTGTGCGTACACCGCCTTGTACAGCCGATACAGTTCCTGCTGCCATTGCTCATCGCTGAAGCGGACATCGCCGGTGTCCAGGATCTCGATGCGCAGCTCATCACGGCTGCGTAGCTTGCGGCGGATATTGCGGCGACGGCTGTGGGACAACCGCGACAGATACTCATCCGTCGAGCTGAAGTCGATCGGTACATAGGCCAGCGCCTGGCCCTCTACATTGATGAATCCGCGCTGGGTGCAGGCCTCGATCAACGCGTGTGCGTAGCGATTGTCCTCAACGCTGAGCAGCGGAGAATCCAGCGGCACATCCTTGACGATGGTGAGCTTGCGTTGCGGTGCACACTCCTGTTGCAGCCATTGCGCCATGTCCTGTGGCGGTACGTTCAGCGGGAACGGGGAATATTCGCTGACCGTGGTGCCGATAAAACAGGTGTCGATATGCAGCCATGACTGCCACAAACGGTACCCCGGCCAACTGCGCAGGCGGCTACGCAGCTCATCGTCGGCGGTGGTCTGCAGGTCGAACCGGGTGAAAAAGTACGGCAGTCCCTGTGCTGACAGCTGGGCAGTGAAACCCACCGGCGGGTATCGCAAAAAATTGCTGATCAGCGATGGCGTTTCCATGCAGCAGGCATAAGGCACCTGTGCACGGCTGGGATCTGTCATAAATTGCATTCCGAAAGTGATAGCAAAGGCGCGCCCGGATGACGGGGTGAATCATCGCGCCGCTGGTTTCATGTAACAGAGTAAACATAATACTCCGCCTACCCGCGGCCCACTTCAGAACCCCCACTTCATGCAGCTCAGGTTCAGGGAGCACGAACCCGAGAGCATTTTCCGCAGCGCTCGCCAAACCCACTAAACTGCCCGAATCTTCACGGTGACCGACTAATAAGGGACAACCCATGAAACGCATCCTGACCGCGCTGGCCATCCTGCTCGTAGCCCTTATGGTTGGCGCCGGCTGGTACGTGTACAGCAAGCAGCCGACCCGCCAGGGCACGGTGGAGCTGGCCCATCTGCAAGGTTCGGTCACGGTGCGCTACGACGACCGAGGCGTGCCGCATATCCGCGCCGAGAACGAGACTGACCTGTACCGTGCCCTCGGCTACGTACATGCCCAGGACCGGCTGTTCCAGATGGAAATCATGCGGCGCCTGTCCCGTGGCGAGCTGGCCGAGGTGCTGGGACCCAAGTTGCTGGAAACCGACAAACTGTTCCGCAGCCTGCGCATTCGCGAGCGCGCCTTGAGCTACGTCGAACACATGGACCATGAGTCTGCGTCCTGGAAGGCCCTGCAAGCCTACCTGGACGGGGTCAACCAGTATCAGGACAGCCACGCCAAACCCATGGAGTTCGACGTACTGGGCATCCCCAAGCGCCCGTTCACCGCCGAAGACACCATCAGCGTCGCCGGCTACCTGGCCTACAGCTTTGCCGCAGCCTTTCGCACCGAACCCTTGCTGACCTACGTACGCGATCAGTTGGGCAACGACTACCTGAAGGTCTTCGACCTCGACTGGCAGCCCAAGGGCGCGCTGAACCTGGCGGCCGGTGACTGGAAAGACCTCGGCGCCATTGCCCAGTTGAGCGAACAGGCCATGGCCGACAACGGCCTGCCGCAGTTCGAAGGCAGCAACGCCTGGGCCATCAGCGGCAGCCGCACCAAGAGCGGCAAGCCGTTGCTGGCGGGTGACCCGCATATCCGTTTCTCGGTGCCGTCGGTGTGGTACGAGGCGCAGCTGTCGGCGCCGGGCTTCGAGCTTTACGGCTATCACAACGCGCTGGTGCCGGTGGCGTTCCTGGGCCACAACAAGGATTTCGGCTGGAGCCTGACCATGTTCCAGAACGATGACCTCGACCTGATCGCCGAGAAGGTCAACCCGGACAACCCCAACCAGGTCTGGTACCACGACAAGTGGGTGGACATGACCAGCAGCGAGCAACAGATCGCGGTCAAGGGCCAGGACCCGGTAACCCTGACCCTGCGCACCTCGCCCCACGGTCCGATCATCAATGACGTGCTCGGCGAGAATGCCGGCAAGACGCCGATTGCCATGTGGTGGGCATTCCTGGATACCGAAAACCCGATCCTCGACGGTTTCTATCAGCTCAACCGTGCCGATACCCTCGCCAAAGCGCGTGCGGCGGCGGCCAAGGTCCAGGCGCCTGGCCTGAACATCGTATGGGCCAATGCCAAGGGCGATATCGGCTGGTGGGCGGCGGCGCAATTGCCGATCCGCCCGGCCGGGGTCAACCCGGGCTTTATCCTCGACGGCAGTACCGCCCAGGCGGACAAGCTCGGTTTCTACCCATTCAGCGCCAACCCCCAGGAAGAAAACCCGGCCCGCGGTTATGTGGTGTCCGCCAATGCCCAGCCCGCGTCACCCACCGGCATGCCGATCCCCGGGTATTACAACCTGGCAGACCGTGGCCAGCAGTTGAACGCGCAACTGAGCGACAACAGCGTGAAATGGGACGTGGACAACAGCCAGGCCTTGCAGCTCGGCACCACCACCGCCTACGGCCCACGGCTGCTGGCACCGCTGCTGCCGGTGCTGCGTGACGTGGTCAAGGACCCGGCGCAGTTGAAGCTGGTGGAGCAACTGGCAGCCTGGAAAGGCGATTACCCGCTGGACTCCACCAGTGCCACGCTGTTCAACCAGTTCCTGTTCAACCTCACTGACGCGGCGTTCCACCCGAAACTGGGCGATGGGATGTTCAAGACCTTGCTCACCACCCGGGTAGTGGACGCAGCCTTGCCGCGCCTGGCCGCTTCAGCGGATTCGCCGTGGTGGGATGGCCACCGCGCCGAGACCGTCAAGCTTGCCTGGGACAACAGCCTGCAACACCTCAAGGCGACCTTTGGTGAGGATCCATCGCAGTGGCAATGGGGCAAGGCCCACACCCTGACCCACGGCCATCCACTGGGCTCGCAGAAGCCGTTGGACAAGATCGTCAACGTAGGCCCGTTTGCCGCTCCCGGCACCCATGAAGTGCCCAACAACCAATCCGCACAGATCGGCCCGGCGCCGTGGCCGGTGACGTACGGGCCGTCGACCCGACGCCTGATTGATTTCGCCGATGCCGCACATGGGCTGACCATCAACCCGGTCGGGCAGAGTGGAGTGCCGTTCGACAAGCACTATTCCGATCAGGCGGAGACGTACATCGAAGGCGGGTATGAGCAGGCGCATTTTAATGATGAGGAAGTGACGGCGAATACTCGTAGTACGCTCAAGCTGTTGCCGGCCCGGACACCGCAATAACTGAAGAAACAAAAAACCAATGTGGGAGCGGGCTTGCTCGCGAATGCGGTGGATCAGTCAATACATCTGGTGACTGACACTCCGCANNAGCGGGTACGCAGCCGCCCCGGCGCCTCACCGTAGGTTTCCTTGAATTTCTTGCTGAACGCCGCCTGGGATTGATACCCCGCCCGAGCGGCAATATCCGTCAGGCTCAGCCGCGACTGATGCAGCAGGTTGAACGCCAGCTCCATGCGCAACTGCGTCAGCAACACCCACGGCGACACGCCCGCCACTTTGACAAACCCACGCATGAAGGTCGCCCGGGACATCGACGCGGCGCTGGCCAGGCTGTCGATGGTCCACTCATGCCCAGGATCCGCCAGCATCGCCTGCCAGGCCTTGCCCAGGCGTTTGTCGGTCAACAAGGCAAAGGTGCCCGCCACCGGCGCTTGCTGCGTCAGCCATGCCCGCAGGATCAGGGTGAACAACGCCGACGACAGCGCATCAATGAAAAACCGCGCCCCCAGCCGCTGCCCGTCCGCCTCGCTGCGCAGCAGTGCGATCAATGCCGCCAACTGTCCATCGGCCTGCCACTGCCGGCTGGACACCACCAGGTAGTCCGGCAACGCACTGAACAGCAACGACTGGCGGTTGTAGCGAAAGCTGCCGCAGAGCATGTCCACGTCCGGCTGCTCACCGCCCAGGCGATGGATCGGCAGCAAGCCGCCTTCGATCACGGTCTGCGCCACCGGCTTTACCCGCGCGCCCTGGCTGCGCACC